>JAOPYS010000247.1 GCA_025964465.1 Thermoleophilia bacterium | reverse complement strand
CCGACCAGTGGATCGTTGATGGTAGTCACAATTCGCCCGTCACCCTCATGTACTCACGTACCCGTTCGATGCTCGCGCATCCGCACCTGCTCATGCGGCACCACCTGGTCGCAGGAGTGCCTCGAATACCCGCTTCGCGATCGGTGCCGCGATGAGCCCGCCCGTCTGGCCCGACCCCTGCCCCTCGACGGCGACCGCGATCGCCACCTTCGGGTCGTTCGCGGGCGCGAAGGCCACGAACCAGGTCAGGTTGCGGTTCTGGTAGTCGGCCGTGCCGGTCTTGCCGGCGATGTCGAGGCCCGGGATCTTGACCGCCTGGCCCGTGCCCTCCTCGACGACGTTGCCCATCATCCGTGTCAGCTCGCGGGCGGTCGAGGGCGACATCGCCTCCTTCCACACCTGCTGCTCGCGCTCGTCGGAGACGCCGCCACCGGGCCGCGCGACGCGCTCGATGAGCGTCGGCTGCTCGATCTTGCCGCCGTTGGCGATGCCCGCCGTGACGAGCGCCATCTGCAGCGGCGTGACCGTGAGGCGCTCCTGGCCGATGGCGACGCGCGCCACGTCGATCCCCTGGTCGTCGCGCAGCGGCTTGCCCGTGTCCGAGTCCGAGAGGCCGCTCGCCCGCAGTTCGTTGTGCGGCAGGCCACGCAGCGGCGGGATCGAGAAGAACCCGAACCGGCGCATGGCGTCGCGCATCTTGTTCGGGCCGAGATCGGTACCCAGCTCGGCGAAGGAGGTGTTGTAGGAGTGCGTCAGCGCTTCCGTCAGGTCGTGCCCGGCCGGGGCCACTTCGCCGGGGAAGTTGTGCACGTCGGGGCCGGGCGTCGCGAAGGTCGTGCCGCCCTTGAACGTGCGGTCCGGTGACACGCCGTCGTCGAGCGCGGCCGCCGTCGTCACCAGCTTGAAGGTCGACCCGGGCGGATACCCCGCGAGCGTCGCGCGGTTGAGCAGGGGCGCGCCGGTGCGGTTGGCGACGGAGCCGTAGCTGCGCACGACCTCGGCGGGCGAGAACGTCGGGTACGACGCCATCGTCAGCACACGGCCGGTCTTCGGCTCGATCGCGACCACCGCACCGCCCGGCGCGCCCGTCGCGGCGAGCGCCTCCTCGGCCACTCGCTGCGCCTTGGAGTCGATGGTCAGCCGCACGTTGTCGCCGACCGCCTCCTCGTTGCCGTCGAGCAGGCCGACGACGGCGCCGAGGTCGCGGGTCGACCCAGTCAGCGCGTCGTTGAGTGCGCGCTCGACCCCGGTGCGGCTGTGCCCCTGCGTGTCGTAGCCCAGCACGTGCGCGGCGAGCCCGGGCGTCGCGTACTTCCGCGTCCAGATCCGGTCGCCGTTGACGCCCTGCGTGGCGACGCGGCCGGCGAGGCGCACGCCGTCGCGCGTCTCGATGTACCCGCGCTGCACGCGCTGCTCGTAGTAGGCCGTCTGGTTGTTCTGGTCCTTCTGCTTGAGCTCGCCGGCGTCGAGCACCTGCCACCACGTGAGCATGCCGATGATCGCGACGAAGGCGAGGCACAGGCCCGTGAAGACGGTGGCCATCCGGTGATTCATGGTGGAGTTCATGCGGGGACCGCCTCGCGGGCGGGGGAGGGGTCCAGCTCGCGCTGGCGCTCCACGGCCCCGTGGTGGGAGACCATCAGCAGCAGCCCGACCAGCAGCCAGTTGGCCAGCAGGCTCGACCCACCGTAGCTGACGAACGGCAGCGTCTGGCCCGTGAGCGGCAGCAGGCGCACCACGCCGCCGACGATGACGATGGCCTGCATCGCGAACACGGCCGACAGGCCGAAGGCGAGCAGCTTGGAGAAACCGTCGCGGCAGGCGGCCGCGATGGCGAACCCGCGCCATGCGAACGCCACGAACAGCAGCAGGATCCCCGCGGCTCCCACGAATCCCAGTTCGTCGGCGATGACCGCGAACACGAAGTCGGTCTGCGCGTCGGGGATGAGCGTGTTGCCGTTCTGCGTCGTGACGAACGCCTGCCCGAGCCCGCGTCCGAACAGCCCGCCGTCGGACATCGCGAACAGCGCCTGCAGCGGCTGGTAGCCCTTGTTCGCGGCGTCGGACCACGGGTCGAGCCACACGTCGACGCGCTCCTGGATGCGCCCCGAGGTCGTGTAGATGAACGCCGCGCCCGCGGCGAACGCGGCGCCGCCGATGAGCGGGTACCACGCGCGGCCGGTGGCGACGTACACGAGCAGCAGGAAGGTGCCGTAGAAGAGCAGGCTCGTGCCGAAGTCGTTCATGAGCACGAGCAGCCCGAGGCTCATCAGCCAGAACAGGGCGAGCGGCCCGAGGTGCTTGGGTGAGATGCGCTGCGACAGCAGCTCGCGGTTCTCGCGCAGGTAGGCGGCGAGGAAGATGACGATGCCGATCTTGGCGAACTCGCCCGGCTGGATCTGTGCGGGGCCGAAGTCGATCCACAGCCGCGAGCCGTTGACCGTCTTGCCCACGGGGCTGATCGTGAGGGCGAGCACGAACACGGACGTCGCACCGATCACGTACTTGTAGCGCTCCAGGACGTGGTGGTCGCGGACCATCAGGACGAGGCCTGCGAGCAGCACCAGCGAGATCACGAACCACGCGGTCTGCGGGCCGGCGAGGGACGGCTTGATCCGGTACGTCATCGTGATGCCGATGCCGGTGAGCAGCGCGGCCGCCGGCATCAGCCACGGATCGGCGAGCGGGAGTGCGCGCCGCACGACCAGGTGCGCGGCCAGCAGCAGCGCCAGGAAGGCGCCGCCCCACGTCAGCCCGTCAGCCGACACGACCTCGTTCTGGGCGAGGTAGACCGTGCCGTAGGCGGCCGCGACGGCGAGCCCGACGACGACCAGCCAGAACGCCTCACGCAGACGCGGTGTCGCCACCGGGCACCTCCCCCGTGGGCTCCACCCGCTCGGGCAGCTCCTTGAGCAGGCGGTCTGCGTCCTCGCGGCTCAGCAGCCGGTGCGACTCCACGAGCCGGTCCCGGTCGGCCTTCGACAGCTGCGAGGCGAGCACGTCCGAGGAACGGTGCGGGGAGGCGAGGCGCGCGAAGGGGAAGCCGCGGTTGACGCCGACCGTGCCGTCCTGGCGCTCGATCAGGAAGTAGGACTGCGACCAGGTGAAGGCGCCGGCGACGGCGGCCAGCACGAGGA
>JAOPYS010000465.1 GCA_025964465.1 Thermoleophilia bacterium | reverse complement strand
GAGCCTGGCGCTGGCGCTGCTCGCGGTCGGGGACGCGCCGCCGCTGTGGTCGCTCTACCTGCTCGGCGCGCTCGGGTCGTCGTTCGCGGCGATCGACGGGCCGGCGCGCACGGCGGTCATCCCGGCGCTCGTCGACGCCGCCACGCTGCGCAGCGCGATCCAGCTGCGGGAGGTGCTCACCCAGTCGGGGCGCACGTTCGGCCCGCTCGTCGGGGGCGTGCTCATCGACCAGGTCGGCCTCTCGGCGGCATACGCGGCTGACATCGCCAGCTTCGTCGTCGCCTTCGTCCTCTTCCTCGGGCTGCCGTCGCTCATGCCCGAGACGCGGCGACGGTTCGAGCTGTCGTCGATCGTCGAGGCGATCCATTTCGTCGGCTCGCGACCCGTGCTCGCGGCTTCGTTCTACGCGGACATCATCGCCATGGTGCTCGGCCAGCAACGTGCGCTCTTCCCCGCCTACGCGTCGTCGGTGTTCGGCGGCGGTGCGACGACGTTCAGCTTCCTCGTCGCGGCTCCCTCGGCCGGGGCGATGGTCGGCATCGTCTTCCTCGGGCTCTTCCGCAACGTGCAGCGCGAGGGGCTCGCCGTGCTCATCGCCGTCTCGGCGTGGGGGATCTTCATCGCGGCGTTCTCGCAGGCGCCGTGGTTGTGGCTCGCGCTCGTGTTCCTCGCCCTCGCAGGCGCGGCCGACATGGTCTCGGCGATCTTCCGCCAGACCATCCTGCTGACCACCGTGCCCGACGAACTCCGCGGGCGGATGAGCTCGGTGCACATCATGGTCGTCACCGGCGGGCCCCCCGTCGGGGACTTCGTGTCGGGGTCGCTGGGCTCGGCGATCGGTATCCGACACAGCTCGCTCGTCGGCGGCGTCGGGGTGGTCGCCGGCATGGTCGCGCTCGGCGCCCGAGTGCCGGCGTTCCGTCGGTGGCGCGTCGACTCCGCGTCGACTTCCTGACGGCTGGAGGGTCGTCCGAAACTCGGCTCAGGAACGCGCGGACGCGGCCGATGGGCATGCGTGCGCACATCCGCCCACACGCGGTCCGCCCGGACGCCCTCGCACGCGCTGCGCGCCGCGCTGCTGGTCGTGGCCGTGGTCGCAGCATCCGCCATGGCGTCGCTGCCATCGTCGGCCGCGACGAGCACGACCGTGGTCGGCGCAACGGTGGTGTCGAGCACGTCGCTCGACAAGGACGGCTGTCGATCGGGCGTCTCCGGCTCCACGCTCCTCGGATCGCTGACGCCCGGATCGGGGGCGGTGACGAGCGCGGACTGCCGGATCGCCTTCGGTTCGTCCAACGGGACCGCAACCCTCGTCGCTTCGCAGGCCGACGGGACCGGGTCGGCGATGGCCAGCCTCGACACGACCCTGACCCGCGCCAGCGACGGACAACGGATGGCCGACGTCGACATGCTGACGGCCAGCAACGGATGGGCGGTCGGCCAGACCGGTGCGATCCGGCGATGGGACGGCACGTCGTGGAGCACGCAGGCGAGCGGCACCGCCGCCTCGCTGACCGGGGTCGCGGTGCCGACCGCATCGAAGGTCTTCGTGGCCACCAACACCGGCAACATCCGCGCCACGTTCGACGGCGGGTCGACGTGGTCGACGCAGTACACGGGGACGAACTTCCTCGATGTCGATGCGGTCAGTGCGACCGTGGCGTGGGCCGTCGGCAACGCCGGCGTCATCGCTGCGACCTCGAACGGTACCGCCTGGGCGCCGCAGACGAGCGGCGTGACCGAGCCGCTCGCCGGCGTCATCGGGTTGAGCGCATCGACTGCCGTCGCGGTCGGCGACCAGGGTCGCATCGTCCGCACCACCAACGGCGGCACGTCGTGGGCGACGGTCGCGAGCGGTGTGGCGTACTCGCTCAACGACATCGATGGCAGTGCGACGTGGCTGGTCGCGTCGGGCGACGGCGGAGCGATCCAGAGCTTCGACGCCGGGGCGACCTGGAGCGCGTTCGGCGGGCTCCCGGGAACCGTCCCCTACTACGCCACGGCGGTGCAGAACCCCTCCACGGTCGTGTTGCTGGGAGCGTACGGAGAGATCCAGCGCAGCACCAACGGTGGGACGAGCTGGTCGCGCGTCGATTCCGTGTACGACAACCGGTTCCGAGCCGCCGCCCTGGTCGGCGGCACCTTGTTGACGAGCGGCGACGGCGCGCAGCTGCTCTCCTCCACCGACCTGGGCACCACCTTCGCGGCGTCGGCCGAGTTCACCCCGACGCTCTACGGGGTGGCGGCCGACGGGCGTGACGAGGCGTGGGTCGTGGGATCCGGCGGCGTCATCCGCCACACCTCGGACGGCACGACGTTCACGGCGCAGGCCTCGCCCACGACGAACATGCTGGCGGACGTCGTCACGAGCGGCCCCAGCCGCGCGTGGGCCGTCGGCGAGGGCGGCACGATCGTCGCGACCACGGACGCCGGCGCATCGTGGGCGACGCAGGTGTCGGGGGTGACCTCCCGGCTGCGCGCGGTCGAGGCCGCGGACGACCAGCGGGCATGGGCGGTGGGCGAGTACGGAGTCGTGCTGCGCACCACGAATGGCGGCGCCACGTGGACGAGCAGCAGTGCAGGCATCCAGACCCTCAAGAGCATCGCCGTCGGGTCGGCGCAGGTCGTCTGGGTCTCCGGCTCGGCCAACTCGGTGCAGCGCTCGACCGACGGCGGGGCATCGTGGTCTGCCGTGGCGCTGCCGGGGGCGTTCAACAACGACAGCATCCTGGTCGCCGGCGCCAGCAGCGACGGGCAGCGTGCGGTGGTCGCGAGCTCCGGTGGCCTCGTCTACCGCACGGGCGACGGCGGCGCCTCCTGGACTCCCTACACGAACCTCAACTCGCCCGGGACCGGCATCAGCGCGCTCGATGCCGACGACGACAACGCCGTGACGACGGCCGGGGCGACCCTCACGGTGCGGACGACGTTCGATGGCGGGGCGACGGTGTCCACGGCCAGCGGCAGCACGCCGACCCGCGCTGCGGAGCACATCGCCCTGACCTCGGCGCACGCCGTGTGGGTGTCGGGCGAGACCAACACGGTCGCACACCTCGACGGGGGGGCGGACACCGTGCCGGACTTCACCGACGACGTCGGCAACACCTCGGGCAATGACTGGGGCACGCCGGGCGCCTCGCTCTTCGGCGCGTGCCTGCGGGCGCTGGGTTCCGCCACCGCCGACGCCTGGACCGTGGACGCCAATGCGAACTGCACGGCGGCCGACAGCGACCCGTGGCGCGCCATCCCCGCATCGCGCGCAGCCCCGTCGGCGGTGGTGGCGCACACGACGCTCGCCGGCGCGACGGCGACCGCCGACCTGCGCTTCGGCCTGCGAGCCGGCACGTCGCAGCCGGCTGGCGCGTACGCCTCCTCGATCCGGTTCGAGGTGGTGGCCCCGTGACCCACAGGTCACAGGTCCTTGCCGTGCTGGCCCCCGGCTGACACCCGCGCCGGGTCCCCCTGTCCGGCGCGCTGGATCGGTGGTTCGATGGAGGCGAGGTCGGCCGTGGGACGGCCGCCTCGACGACGCCGCGCCACGTGCCGCCGACCACGGCACGCCACTACGCCAGGGGATCCGACATGCCGACCACCGCCGCACCCGTCGGCGCGCTCAAGCGCGCCGCCACGCCCACCTCCGCAGTGCCGT
>JAOPYS010000203.1 GCA_025964465.1 Thermoleophilia bacterium | reverse complement strand
CCGGCTGTGGCCCGGCGTTCGACGGTCGCGCGGACGCCGCTGCCACGGCCGCCCGGCGCGCGTCGCGTCCGTGCACCAGCGGGGAGCTGGTGGCGAGGGGTGACGGTGGTCGATCTCCTGGGGTCTCGATCGGTGGCTCCGGGTCACGCATCGCGCAGCAGCACGGCTCCAAAGTTGCCGTCGACGTTCGGCACGAGCAGCTGTTCGCCCTGGACCTGCAGGGTCGTGCCCGACAGCGCGTCCGTGAACCGCGTGCCGTCCTCGGCGACGCCCTTCATCGGCACGTGGATGTCCTTGCCCACGACGTTGTCGTTGATCGCCACGATGGCGTCGCGCGCCGTGCCCTCGACGTGGCGGCGGTACGCGAGCGTGCGGTCGTCGTTGTGCGTCGCCAGCACCGTGAAGTCACCGCGTCGCAGCGCCGGCTCGGCCTTGCGCGTCGCGATCAGCTTCTGGTACAGCCCGAACAGCTGGTCCGCGCGCGCCTTGCGCGCCACGTCGACGCCGCCCTTCGCGTCGGCGGGCCCCGCCGCCGGGCGGCTCGGGTCGTGCAGCCCGTCCTTGCTCTTGTTGCCCGGCACGTACTGCCACTCCATCGCGCGCCGCGAATCCGGGTCCTTGCCGCCCTCCATCCCGATCTCGTCGCCGTAGTACACGACGGGCGCGCCGATGTAGGTCATCTGGAAGATCGCCGCCGGCCGCTGCCGGTACCAGTCGCCGCCCGCCTGCGTGATGAAGCGCTCCGTGTCGTGCGAGTCGAGGATGTTGAACATCCCGTGCTTCGCCTCGCGCGAGTAGTTGTTGGAGATGCCCTTCACGAAGTCGTCCACCGACGTCGTCTTCTTGGCGAAGAAGTCGACCGCGGGGAAGGTGAAGTACTGGTAGTTCATGGCGCCGTCGAACTGGTCGCCCGCCAGCTGCGCGCTCGCGTCGTGCCAGTTCTCCGCGACCATGTACGTGTCGGGGTTGGTCGCCTTGATCTCCTTGCGCGCCGTCCGCCAGTAGTCGGGGGAGAAGTTGGGATCGTCGGCGACGTCCATGCGCCATCCGTCGATCTTGCCGTCGCGGATCCAGCGCTTCACGACCGCGTCCTTGCCGGTCAGGAAGTAGTCGCGCACCTTGGGGTTGTCGGTCTTGAGCACCGGCAGCGTGGCGTAGTCGAACCACGACTTGTAGTCGGAGGAGCGCAGCACGCCCTGCTCGTCGCGCGTGTACTTGATCGGCCAGTTGGTCACGGAGAAGCGGTCGAAGTACTCGCTCTTGGGACCCTTCTCGCGCACGTCCTTGAACCACTTGTGCTGCTGCGACACGTGGTTGAACACGCCGTCGAGCATCACCTTCACGCCGTTGCGGTGCGCGACGTCGACCATGTCCTTGAACGCCGCGTCGCCGCCGAAGTCGTCGTCGACGTGCTCGTAGTCGGCGGTGTTGTACTTGTGGTTGGAGGGAGCCTCGAAGATCGGGTTGAGGTAGAGGGCATTGGCGCCCAGCGACGTCAGGTACCCCATCCGCTGGGCCACGCCCTGCAGGTCGCCGCCCATCATCCCCTCGTCCTCGGGGGGCGAGCCCCAGGCCTTGGTCCCGCGCGGGTCGTTGCCCAGGTCGCCGTTGGCGAAGCGCTCGGGGAACACCTGGTAGAAGACCGCGTCCTTGACCCAGTCCGGGATGGCGAGCCCGCCGCTCGCACCCTCGACCGCCTGACGCGCACCAGCCAGCCGCGCTCCCAGCGCCGCGGCGCCCTTCGGGCCCGTCACCGGCACGGCGCCCGACGGCGTGGCGCCAGACGGTGGCACGGCGATCCGTGCCTGCGATGCGGTCGTTCGGGTTCCGCTGACGACGTCGATCATTGCTTGCCCTCCATGGCACGCCCACGTCCCACCACGTCCGGTGGGGGTCCCGAAGTCTACCTGCGCCCGTGTGCGCATCGCCTGCGCGAGGGGAGGGGGTGGGCCGCGGCTCGGGCCGGGTGGCCGCCTGCGGCCGCGTGCGGGGGGTCGGGGCTCCGTGCGTCGAGGACGCCGCGTCAGCGTGGATTCGTGTGCCCGTGGAGCCGTGCATTCGGGCGCAGCGGCGCTTCGACCGCGGAACGGTGGCCCGAATGCGCCATTACCGAAGATTATTCGGGTGTTCGCCTTGAACACCGTAAAGATTTCAGGTACGGTGTGCCCACTACGAACAAGCGACAGAAGACAGGAGGAACGGCACCATGTTGTTCACCCCCCACCAGGTCGCGCTTCACTGTGATCGCCTCGATCTCGTCTCCCCCACCCAGGGTTCCCAGGGTGTGCGATGGACGTGGATCGCCGGACGCCGCTTCCGCAGCGTCCGCCGGCTCTGATCGGCAGAAGCGGCCAACATCCGGAAAAGATCTTGCGTATGGGGCGCATGATCTGTAAATATTCCAACCACAAGGCCTCGAGCCGAGGGCACGCAGCACCTCCCACACCGCCGCGACCTCGGGCCGAAACGGCTGACACGCACATAGCCCGGATCCACCTCCCCTGATGGGGCCCGATCCGTCCCACATACCGCCGCGGTCTCACCTCCCCTCCCAGAGGCCGCGACGCGGGCCCCACATCCCACGCGCTGCCATCCACCTCCCAGTGTCGCAGCGCACCTCCCACAGGATCCGGGACCTCTGCGTGGTTCACGACGGGGGCGGCACTGCCACCACGGCACTGCCGCCCCCATCTTCTTCCGGACCGCCGTGTGCGATGCTCCGCGAATGGCGATCCAGACCACACCGAACGATGTCCACGGCCACGACGAGGAGCGCCTGGCGCAGTGGCTGCCGCTCGATCCGCGCGGCGATCGGCCGTTCCGGATCCTGACGTCGTGGTACTGGGACCTCGTCTACCGCCTGCGCGCGTACGGGGCCGAGCACGTCCCGGCCGAGGGGCCCTTCCTGCTCGTGCCCAACCACTCGTCCTACACCGACCCGTTCCTGCAGGTGCGTCCCCAGCCGCGGACGGTGCGCTTCATGGCGAAGGGGTCGCTGTTCGAGTATCCGGTCGTGCGCCGGATCATGAAGGCGGGCGGCGCCTTCCCCGTCCAGCGCGGGCGCGGCGATGCGTTCGCCATCGAGCTGTCGCGACGGATCCTGGCGGACGGCCAGCCGCTCGTCGTGTACCCGGAGGGCACGCGCTTCCGCAGGTCGCTGGAGCTGGGCCCGCCCAAGCGCGGGGCTGCCCGCCTCGCGCTCGAGGCTCGCGTCCCCGTCGTGCCCGCGGCGACGTGGGGCGTCAAGGCGCGCGAGCTGTACGGGCGGCCGCGATGGCGCCGCCCCCGGGCGACCGTCGTCTACGGCGAGCCGATGGACTTCACGCACCTCGAGCCGACCCCCGAGAACGTCGACCTGGTGCGGGACGAGATCTGGGCCAAGGTGACCGAGCTCTACGAGCGCGCGCGCCAGCTCGACGCCGAGCGCTGACGGCCATCGCAGGGCCTGATAGTTGCGTTCGCAATGATTCGTGGCATCATGCCCGTCATGGACGATTCGATCGAAGTTGACATCGCGGGCGCGCTCGCGCGACGCGACCAGGGCGCGGCGTGGGTCGACGTGCGCGAGCCCGACGAGTGGCAGGTCGCGCACATCGACGGGACGGAGCTGATCCCGCTGGCGGGCGCGGTCGAGGGCATCGTCGCCCGCTGGCCCGATCCCGCCGCGCCGATCAACGTGAGCTGTGCCTCCGGCGTGCGCTCGATGCGCACCGTGGAGGCGTTGCGCGCCGCGGGCTACACCGACGTGGTCAACGTCGGGGGCGGCATCAAGGCGTGGATCGCCGAGGGGCGCCCCGTGCTGCGCGGTTCGGGGCTCACGGCCCAGCAGGACGAGCGCTACTCGCGCCACGTCGCCATCCCGGAGGTCGGGGTCGACGGGCAGCGTCGCCTGCTCGGTGCGCGCGTGCTGCTGCTCGGCGCCGGTGGCCTGGGCTCGCCGGCGGCGCTGTACCTCGCCGCCGCGGGCGTCGGCACGATCGGCTTGGTCGACGACGACGTGGTCGAGCGCTCGAACCTCCAGCGCCAGCTGCTGCACACGGAGGACCGCATCGGCGTCGCCAAGGTCGATTCGGCGGAGGTCGCGCTGCGCGGGATCAACCCGGACGTGCGCGTCGAGGCCTTCCGCACGCGTCTCACCGCGGACAATGCGTGGGAGGTGCTCGGCGCGGGCTGGGACGTCATCGTCGATGGCACAGACAACCTGCCGACGCGCTACCTCGTCAACGACGTCGCCGTCCACCTGGGCATCCCGGTCGTGCACGGGTCGATCTACCGGTTCGAAGGCCAGGTCACGGTGTTCGAGCCGTTCGCCGGACCGTGCTACCGCTGCCTCTATCCAGAGCCCCCGCCGCCTGAGCTCGCGCCCAGCTGCGCCGAGGGTGGCGTGCTCGGCGTGCTGCCCGGCATCGTCGGCTCGCTCCAGGCGACCGAGGCGATCAAGCTCGTGCTCGGCATCGGCGAGACGCTCGCCGGGCGCCTGCTCATGTACGACGCCCTGGCCGCGACGGTCGACACCCTGCGCCTGCGCCGGGACCCGGCGTGCCCCGCCTGCGGCGACGGCCACGAGGTCGGCGGCGAGCGCCCCGAGCTGATCGACTACGAGGCGTTCTGTGCCATGCCGGCGCGCGCCTGACACCCGACTGACCCACTGCCCCTGACCGCGAGGACCCCATGGCCACCTTCCGCATCCCGCCCGTGCTTCGCCCGCTCACCGACGACCAGGTGAAGGTCGAATCGCCCGGCGCCACGCTGGGCGAGGCCCTCGAGGGCCTGTTCGAGGCACACCCCGCGCTGCGCGAGCGCATGATCGACACCGACGGGACGCTGCGGCGCTTCGTCAACGTGTACGTCGACGAGGAGGACGTGCGCACGCGCGACGGCCTCGAGACGCCGCTGGAGTCCGGCTCGTCGGTGATCGTGCTGCCCGCGATGGCAGGCGGCGCCGCGTGACCTCGACCCGTGGCAGCGGCCCCGTGACCCACCCGGCGGGCATCGACACCCGCGGCGTGCTCGCCTCGATCGGTCACACCCCGCTGGTCGACGTGTCGTCCCTGCTCGCCGGCGACGAGCGCGTCGCGGAGGGCGTGCGCCTCTTCGCCAAGCTCGAGGGTGCGAATCCGAGCGGCAGCGTCAAGGACCGCGTCGCCCTCTCGATGCTGCGCGCCGCGATCGAGTCCGGCGCCCTGGAGCCGGGCCAGCGCCTGCTCGAGCCGACGAGTGGCAATACCGGCATCTCGCTCGCGCTCGTGGGCTCCGTGCTGGGGTACCCGCTGCGCGCGGTGATGCCCGCCAACGCGACGCCCGAGCGGCGGCGCATGCTGGAGCTGTTCGGCGCGGAGGTCGTCGACAGCCCGGCCGAGCTGGGGAGCAACGGCGCGGTGCTGCTGGCGAAGGAGCTCGCCGCCGCCGATCCCTCGCTGTTCATGCCGATGCAGTACGAGAATCCCGCCAACCCGGCCGCGCACTACGACGGCACCGGGGTCGAGCTGCTCGAGGCGCTCGACGGCCGCGTCGACGCCTTCGTCGCGGGGCTCGGCACCGGCGGCACGCTCACCGGCGTCGGCCGGCGACTGCGCGAGCACGACCCGTCCGTGCAGCTCGTGGCCGCCGAGCCGCTGCCCGGCGACCCGATCATGGGGCTGCGCAGCCTCGAGGACGGCTACACGCCCCCCGTGCTCGACGCCTCCCTGCTGGACCGCCGCATCCTCGTCGACAACCGCAACTCGGTGCTCGCCACGCGTGCGCTCGCCCGCGCGGGCATCTTCGCCGGCGTCTCCGCGGGCGCCGCGCTGCACGTCGCGCGACGCATCGCGCGTGAGGCTGAGGCCGGCTCGACCATCGTCGTGCTCGTCGCGGACTCGGGTTGGAAGTACCTGAGCTCCGGCATCTACGACCGTGAGATCGACGAGCTCGAGCGCGACATGGAAGCCGGGCATTGGTGGTGACGCTCGCGCGCGTGGAGGAGGGCGCCTTCGTCGTGTCCGGCGACCTGTTCGGCCGCATGGTCGAGCACGCGCGCGCCGCCGCCCCGAACGAGTGCTGCGGCCTCGGCCTCGGCGCGCCCGGCGCGGTCGCAGAGTTCCACCCCCTCGACAACGTGCACGAGACGCCCGTCACTCGGTACGAGATCGCGGCCGCCGACCAGCTGCGGCTGCACCTGCGGGCCGAGGACGAGGGGTGGGACACGACGCTCGTGTTCCACTCGCACCCGGCGACGGAGCCGTACCCGTCCGCTACCGACCTGGCGCTGGCCGGCTGGCCCGACGCCGTCTACGCCATCCTCGGCCTTGCAGGCCCCGAGCCGCTGCTGCGTGCGTACCGCATCCGCGACGGCGAGGTCGCGGAGCTCGACGTCTCCCTCAGCTGAGGTCGTTGCCGGGTGCCGGCATGTCGCGCGCGGACACCGAGTCCACGCCCTCGAGCATCGCGAGGCGTCCGACCATGTCGACCAGTGATTCGTCGGTGGGCAGGCACAGGTCGAAGGCGAGCTTGCGGGTCGGCTTGTCGCCGCGGACCACGCTCGCGGTGAAGTCGGAGACGGTGCCGCTGTGCTTGGCCACCGCGTCGAACACGTCGCCGATCGACGTGGGCCCCGACACGATCACCTCGAGCGGGGTGTGCTCGCCGCGGTTGACGCTGCGGATTCGCCCCGACACCTGTCGCAGTGCGACGAGGATGAGCAGCATGATCACCGTGGTCGCCACGGCGAGTTCGTAGTAGCCCGCGCCGGCGGAGAGCCCGATCGCCGCCATCATCCAGAGGCTCGCCGCCGTGGTCAGGCCGCGCACGCCGTCGTCGGAGCGGAAGATCGCGCCCGCGCCGAGGAACCCGATGCCCGTCACGATCTGCGCCGCGATGCGGGTGGGGTCGCTGACGATCGCCGGCCGCGTGCCCGTCGGGACCTGGATGTACCAGTCCTGGAAGCCATAGGCGGAGACGATGGTGAACGCCGCGGATCCCACGCACACGAGCATGTGCGTGCGCAGCCCGGCCGTGCGGTCGCGCCACTCGCGCTCGACGCCGATGACGGCGCCCAGCAGTGCTGCGAGGACGAGTCGCAGGACCAGTTCGAGCTCGGGCAGGTCGGGTGGCTTCACGGCATCGATCCTCCCCGAGCTTGCACCGGGACGAACCTCCCGCTACAGTGTCTCCTACGCCGCGGGGTGGAGCAGTCTGGTAGCTCGTCGGGCTCATAACCCGAAGGTCGCAGGTTCAAATCCTGCCCCCGCTACCTCACAGGGCGGTCCGATCTCCATGGGGCCGCCCTTGTCGT
>JAOPYS010000188.1 GCA_025964465.1 Thermoleophilia bacterium | reverse complement strand
GCCGGGACGAGGCTTCCGAGGTCGGGCGAGATATGGGACGTGAGCTGGTTCCGGCGAGGGACGAAGTCGCCGGGCTCGTGTGGCGGAGAGCGTCTCGCTCGCTCCCTGCTCCATCAAGGTACGACGGCTCCCGCGACGCTGGATGGGAGGGAGTACCTAGGTTTGCGGGCTGGTGCCGCCGGCGGTTGTAGGCTCGTTCGATACGCACGTCCGACCGAGGATCCCGCATGCAGCTCGCCACCGTCGCCGCCGCCACGCCAGCCCCCGCCGCGCCCCGCACGGAGGCTGCCAAGGCGCTGCTGGCCGTGCCGATGGGTGTGCTGATGACGGCGTCGATGACGGCCATGACCAAGTCGATGGCCGGGCAGGCCGTGAGCCGCGCCGAACTGGTCGCGCCGCTGCTGGCAAAGCTCACGCCCGAGGCAGCGACGGCGATGATGAACTCGGCCATCGAGGGCGCGCTCGCGCTGGAGCCCGCACTGGCAGGCCAAGCCGACGCGATGCGTCAGGCCGCCGCCGGCGTTGCAGCGCTGCTGGCGGAGTGCGCCGCCGATGTCACGCCCGGCGAGGCCCAGGCCACGCTTGCCTGGATCTCCACGCCAATGCAGGCCCTCGCCGCACCGCTGCTCGCGGCGGCGCTGGTGCTCGACCCGTCGCTGCAGAAGCCCGCAGCGCCGGCACCTGCCTGACGCCGCGGGCGACCGCCTACATCATCTTCAGGCCGATGCGGTGCCCGTTGACGAACGTGCCGTAGGTGTCGTCGTCAGTGCGGTCGGTGCCCTTGCCGTCGATCTGCCGGATGGTCGACGTGGGCGCCGCGGGGGCCGGAGCCGGCGCGGGTGCTGCTCCTGCGCCGCCGCCACCTGACGTCGAACCGTCACCACCGCCGCCACCGGTGCCGCGGTTGCTCCCGCCGTTGCCGAGGCCGTTGCCGTTGTTGCCTCGACCATTACCGCGATGTCGCGAGGTCTGCGGGGCGGGCGCGCCGGGCTCGGTGGCGCCCTCGGGAAGCTTCAGCTCCTGGCCCACCGCGAGCTTCGACGGGTCCGGCCCGATCAGGTCCTTGTTGAGCGCGTAGAGCTCCGCGAAGTCCTTGAGCCCGGCCCGCTTGGCGATCCCCGACAGGGTGTCACCCGCAACGACCTTGTACGTCTTGAGCGGCGGCTTGGCGGGCGCCGCGGGCGCCGCGGCTGCAGCGGGAGCGGTCGTGCCCAGCTCGCCGCTGCCCTCGACGGCCTGCTGCGTCGCCGTGGTCATGGCGGCAGGCGTCACGGGCTCCGTCGCAGTGGTGTCAGTCGGCGCGACCGTCGCAGTCGTAGGCGCCGTCGCTGGCAGGCTCGCGCCTGCAGGCATCATTCCGCACATGTCCTCGTCCCATCCCTCACGCGCATCGCTGTCCGGGCGCTGCGCTGTCCACCTCCAGTGGACGACGGATGCTTCGGGCCGTCAATGCCTGCGCCCAAGCCCAGTGACGGGTGTCAGCCGGCGGGCTGGACGCGCTCGAGCAGGGCCGCGGCGTCCGTGGCCTGCTGCTCGTTGCCACGCTCCTCGCGGTCCATCGCTCCCGCGACGGTGGCACCGTACTGCGGCCCGACCGTGTAGCTGGAACCGGTCGTCGACGTGGAGTTCGTCGCGCCAGCGGCGGAGTCGCCGGTGGCACGGGAGACCACGTACGGGTTGCCCTGCGGCACCCGCTGCGGAGCGCCCGCCGAATCGACCGGGATCCAGCGGCCGCCGCCCGTGAGCAGCTGGTTCGGGTACTGGAGCGAGCGGGCGCCAGAGGCGTCGCGCACGATGACGAAGCCCTGCGGGTCGTAGCCCTCGACGGTGAACCCGTGCTCCAGCCGACCCGCCGACGTGATCCTCGACACGCCCTGGCCCGGCTGCACCTGGGGCAGCAGGCCGCCCTGGCCGAGCGCCTGGTTGACGCGGGCGAACTGCGGACTGTCGGTGCCGTAGGCCCGTGCCGCCGCGACCCGCATCGAGTCGGAGAAGGAATCGAAGTCCATCTGGCGGGTCATGCCGCCCGTGCGCACGGCGTCCGCGTACAGGTCGCCGACCTCCGACCAGGAGAGGTCACCCGGCCCCCGCAGCATCTGGCCGGGCTGGGCGACGAGCCGCGCCCCGACCGAGGACACCACGCCGGAGGCGTCGTGCGCCTCGACGCCTGCCGCACCGTTCTGGGCCTGCACGGCCGCGGCGCGATCCCATTCCTGGCGCGTGGTGATGAGTCCGCGGCCGGTCGACAGGTCACGCAGCGGCTGCGGCTGGCCCGCCGTGAACACGCGACCAACGACGGGGTCGTTCGTCCACGCCGCGGCGAGCGCGTCCGCGATGCCCTCGTGGATGGCGCCGCCCTGCGTGTCGCCGTACTGGCTCAGCGTGAAGTCGTCGACGAACTTGTGACCGAGCTCGTGCATGATCACGGCCGGGTCGCTCGACGCGGCGTGGCCGTTGGCCGTGCCGACGCGAAGGACGTTGCCGTACGACTGCATGGACGCGTTGTTGTGTGCTCCCTGCGCGTCGACCACGAG
>JAOPYS010000186.1 GCA_025964465.1 Thermoleophilia bacterium | reverse complement strand
CCGTCCCGCTCGGCCCGTCGAGGGTCCAGGCCTCCACGTGCGTGTCGCCGCCCGTGTCGGTGTAGTCGAGGAAGATCCGCGGGTCGCGCGGCCAGTCGGGGTGGAACGCCATCCCGAGCAGGCCCTGTTCGTTGCCGGTGGAGACCTGCCTGGTCAGGTCGACGACGACCCGGCCGCTGGAGACGGGCCGGGCAGGGCAGCGATCGGCGGTCGAGCAGACCATGCCGGAGACGAGGCGGATGCGTCCCGGCTTCTCGACGACGGCCACGAGGTCCGTGCCAGGCACGGCCGTCGCCAGCACCGGAGCGTCGAACTTCCCCACGAGGGCGAGACGCAGGGCCGGCGGCTTCGTGGGCCCGGCGCCCGCGTCCGTGCCGGTCGTCGACGTGGACACCGGATCCTTCGGGGCCCGCTTCGTCGGGGACGGGGAGGACGACCCACCGCCGTCGTCGCCACAGCCGGCGACGCCCAGCACCGAGGCCGCCAACACGGCGGCGAGGATGGAGCGGAGGTGCGGCGCGTCGAGCATGGCCGGAAGGCTACCTCCCCCGCCGCTGCTGGCGCGTTGCCGCGCCCCGCAGGGTGGCCGACCCTTCCGGGCTGACGCCGAACCGTCGCCAGCCCGTCGGCACACCGCGCACCATCCGACGCCCCTCGCGCGTGCGTGAGACAGGCCCGGGTGCTGCTCACAAAACCTTGACAACTGATCGCTCCGAGCATGCTCAACTTTTGCAAAGCCTTGCCGATGGTGGTGGCGTCCACGCCGCATCGGGAGCACCCCCCTGCCGCAGCCCCGCCACATCGCCATCGTCGCCGCACTCGTTGCTTCGGCCTGCTCGCTCGCCGCCCTCCCGATGGTCGCGCTGGGCGACGACGCACCCACGACTCCGCAGCCCACTGCTGCCGAGGCCGTCGCCGCCGAGGTGCGCGAGGACGTGGAGCAGGTCAACGAGACCGCCCGCGAGGACGCCCCGCCGGCCGTCGGCAACCACTGCAACGCCACCCTCGACGTGGAGGGCATCGGCGACACCTGCGTGACCTCCGACGGGCTCCTGCGCGTGGAGCAGGCCGACGGGCAGAGCTACACGATCCACGGCGTCGACGCGCCGCCCGTCGGGGCCGCCAGCTTCGCCCCCGGCTCGATGGCCGCCGTCGCCGGCGCGGGCCCCAAGGACGTCACCTGCACCGGCGCCGACCAGCCGCACTACACGCTCGTGTACGCCCACCCCGCCGACGTCGCGTCGCGCTCGACCACCATCGCGCCGAAGCTGCGCACGGAGGCGTACAAGCTCGGCGCCTTCCTCGACAGCGAGAGCCGCGCGGTCTCCCCCGGCGCCGGCCGCAGCCTCCCGATCAAGTGCGACGGTGGAGCGCCCGTCGTGCTGACGGCGAACCTCACGACGCTGTCCTCGGGCACCGCGTCGTTCGGCACGCTCGTCGACGCCCTCAAGGCGCAGGGCTACGAGTACAACGGCAAGGGCTCCGGCATGGAGCGCTACATCGTCTACTACGACTCGCCCTCGCCCACGGGCGCCGCCGGCACCGGTCACGTGTTCACCTCCGACTCGAGCGGCGCCGCGACCAACCAGAACAACGTCGGCGGGCTCTACGCCGTGGAGTACCGCTACGACGGCGGCGGCGGGGTGCCGCACTGGGAGACGCTCATCCACGAGGTCGTGCACACGATGGGCGCCGTCTCCAACGACGCGCCGCACACGTCGGGCGTCGCGTCCAACGGCGCCGGCGCCGGGCACTGCACCGATGGGCAGGACGTCATGTGCTACGCCGACGGCGGCAGCAACGCCTACAACGGCTCGGTCTGCGCGACCAAGGTGCTCGACTGCAACCGCGACGACTACTTCAACCCGGACCCGGCCCCCGGCTCCTACCTCGCCACCCACTGGAACGCCGCCGCGCCCTACAACCGCTTCCTCGTGGCCGGCAAGGCCGGGGACGTCACCCCGCCGACCCAGGTCACGGGCCTGCGCCAGACGGGCACGAGCAACGTGGCCGTCGGCGTCGCCTGGTCGGTGGCGAGCGATGACGCCGCGGTCGTCGGGTACGCCGTCTCGGTGCGCCCGGTCGGCGGCGCCTGGCGCGACGCCGGGTCGACCTCCCGCACTGCCACGTCGATCACGGGCCTCGCCGCATCGTCGGCGTTCGAGGTCTCGGTCGCGGCCAAGGACGCGGCGGGCAACGTCGGCCCGGCCGCCGTGCTCGCGGTCTCCACCAACGACCAGCCCGACCACACGGCGCCCTCCGCCCCGTCCGCGCTGGCCGCGAAGACGACCATGACCAACGCCACGTTCTCTTGGAACGACGCGGCCGACGACGTCGGCGTGCAGGGCTACGAGCTGCGCCGCATCACACCCTCCGCGGACCCGACGCGCCGCGAGACGCGGTCGGCCGGCACCACCCCGAACACGACGATCACCGTCCCCCTCGCCGGGCTCAAGCCGGGCCAGCGCGTCCAGTTCGAGCTCGTCGCCCGCGACGGTGCCGCCAACGTGTCGCTGCCCGCCAAGGTCACCATCACCGTGCCCAAGGATGCCCGCCGCCCGACCGCGCCCGCCAACCTGCGCGTCGTCGTCCGCACGACGACCAAGGTGACGTTCGCCTGGACGGCGAGCCGCGACAACGTCGCCGTCACCGGCTACCGCGCCTACCAGCTCGTCGGGCGCCGGTGGGTGCTGCGCGGCAACCTCGCCGCCAACATCAGCCGCCTCGGCGTCACCGGGCTGCGCCGCGGCAGCTCCTACACGTTCCGCCTCGTCGCTCGCGACGCCGCCGGAAACCTGTCGACGCCCTCGCGCCCGATCGTCCTGCGGCCGCGCTGACGCGACGCGTCGGCACCGCGCCGTCAGCTGACGGTGAGCGTGCCCTTCATGCCCGAGCTCTCGTGCGGGGAGCAGTAGAACTCGTACGTGCCGGCCTTGAGGTCGGCGGTCGTGGTGGACGTCTCGTCCGCGCCCACGAGCTCGCCCTCGTCGCCCATCTTCTTCCCGTCGGCGTCCTTGATGCCGATGTTGTGCTGGATCGAGCTGCTGTTCTTGAACTCGATCGTGACCTTGCCGGCCTTGGCGGTCAGCTCGGTCTCCTTGAACTTGAGGTTGTTGCCGTCGTTGGTGACGGTCAGCGTCTGACCGCCGGAGGACGAGTCGCTCGAACCGGAATCGTCCGCGGTCGTCGCGGTGGTGTCGCCGTCCGAACCGGAGCTGCCGCCGGAGCCTCCGTCGTCCCCGCACGCGGTGACGAGCAACGCGGCGACCAGGACCAGCAGCAGGGCTGCAGAACGCTTCAGCATGGGTAACTCCCTCTCGTGCGGCC
Source organism: Thermoleophilia bacterium (assembly GCA_025964465.1). Taxonomy (GTDB): domain Bacteria; phylum Actinomycetota; class Thermoleophilia; order Gaiellales; family SKUG01; genus JAGQUL01. The sequence continues at coordinate 8,859 of JAOPYS010000186.1, read as the reverse complement.
GGGCGGCCGCGTGTGATCTCGCTCGAGAGCATACGTCCGAGGTGGGTGGCCGGATGCGGCCACGAAAAATGGCCGGTGCAGGCCGACCTGCATGTGTGCAAACATGCGACCCGCATGGACCGGAAAGGTCTTCCGCCTCAGGGAGGACCACGGGTCGAAGGGGGATGCAGATGCGATTGTCCGTAGGGATTGCTGCGGTGGCAGCGAGTGGAACGGCGACGGCGAGCGCGGGTGAGGTCGGGGGACCGAACCGGGCGACGTACGACGCGAAGGGCAGCGAGAACCCGGCCGGGGGGCTGGGGACGCTGGTTCGCAAGGAAGGGCAGGGCGCGACGGGCGACAAGGCCGTCGACGCCGCCCATGACAACGCGGGGCTCGTCCACGAGTTCTACAAGACGGTGCTCGGCCGCGACTCCATCGACGGTCACGGCATGCAGATGAAGAGCGTCGTCCACTTCGGTCACGCGTACAACAACGCGTACTGGGACGGCGAGAAGATGACGTACGGCGACGGCGACGGCGTGACGTTCTCGCCGCTGTCGGCCGCGGTCGACGTCGTCGGTCACGAGATGACCCACGGCGTCACCGAGAACACGGCGGGCCTCACCTACCGCAACCAGTCGGGCGCGCTCAACGAGAGCTGGTCCGACGTGATGGGCGAGCTCATCGAGCAGTGGTCCGAGAACCGGTCGGGCTTCGGCAGCGCCGATGCAGCGAAGGGCGCCGAGTGGCTGATCGGCGAGGACGTCTTCACGCCGGGCACCGCGGGTGACGCGCTGCGCAGCATGAAGGCACCGGGGACCGCCTACAAGGGCGACCCGCAGCCGGGCGACATGGCGCACTACAAGAAGATGTCGTCCGACAACGGCGGCGTCCACGTCAACTCGGGCATCCCGAACAAGGCGGCCTACGAGGCCGGCATCCGGATCGGCGGCGAGAAGCTCGCCAAGATCTGGTACACCGCGCTCACGGACTACCTGAAGCCCACGTCATCGTTCGACGACGCCGCTGCGGCGACGCTCGCCGCGGCGACGAAGCTGTACGGAGCCGGGGCCGAGTCGCAGGCGATCACGGATGCCTGGAAGGCTGTCGGCATCGTCGCCAAGGCAGGTGCGGCGCCGGTGAAGGCGGCGGAGCGTGCAGGGCAGGCGAAGAGCAGCCAGTCCAGCGATCCGGACGGCGGCGTGGTGCCGACGTGGCTGCGCGACGGCCAGGTGTCCGCCAAGGAAGCGATCGCCTTCGGCGGCCGCTGACCCAGCGAGGTTCGATCAGGCGGCGTCGGCCGCGGGGGCTTCCTCCGCTGCCGGCGCCGTCGTCGTTTCCGGGCCCAGCAGGCCGTCCTCGCGAACGAGGCGCACGAGCCGAGTGGCGATGTCCGGGTCGAGCTCGGCGCCCGCCATGCCACGCAGCGCGGTGGCCGCGTCGAACGGCGTGTGCGCCTGGCGCCCCGCGTCACCGCTGGTGAGGTCGTCGAGCAGCTCCGCCGCGCGCAGGATGCGACTGGCCAGCGGGATGGCGTCCTCGCGAGCCTTCTCGGGGTAGCCCGTCCCGTCCCAGTTCTCGGGCATGTGGAAGACGATGTCCGCGACGGATGCGAGCCCGGCGCCGGCGATCATCGTCCGGGCCACCCATGCGTGGTAGCGCAGCGCCCCGCGCTGGCGCTCGTCGAGCTCGGCCGCGGGCATGCGCAGGATCGACGGCGGCACCGCCACCTTGCCGATGTCGTGCAGCGTCGCCGCGCTGCGCAGCTCGCGCAGCTGTCCGTCGGACATGTCGAGTTCGCGACCGAGGGCGACCGCGTACCGCGCCACGCGGTTGGAGTGTGCGCCGCCGCCGAGCACGGGGTCGATGCCGTCGAGTGCGCGTGCCAACGCGTGCACGGTCGACGCGAGTTCGCGCTCGCCGGTCGGGCCGTCGTCGGCGCCAGCGTCGGACGGCGCGAGCGACAGGGCATCGACGTAGCCGCCAGCCGGCCCGAAGGCCAGGGCGCGGTCACGGCCACCGCGCTGTGCGTGGCCGCATGCCGCCTCGGCCATGCGCTCGAGGGCGATCTGGTCGACGGCGTGCGTCGGGTACTCGGCCACGCCGAACCCGCAGGTCACCCGCGTGCGCTCGGGGCCGATGCCGACGCGCTGGGCCACCTCGGCGCGGATCCGCGAGATGACGACCGCGGCCTGCGACGCGTCGGCGCCGACGAGCGCGACGTGGAAGGAGTCGCCGCCGGTCCGGCCGCAGGCGTCCGTGGGGCGCGTGCAGCCACCGATCACCTCGCCGAGGGCGGCGAGCACCTGGTCGCCGGCTGCCTGGTCGTGCGTGCGGTTGAGGCCGGCCAGGTCGTCCACGTCGATCGCGAGCAGCGAGATCGGGTAGCCCTCGCGGCGTGCCCGCGTGAGCTCGCCGCTGAAGCGGTCGGTGAACGCCTCGCGCGTGAGCAGGCCGGTGAGCGGGTCCTTGTTCACGTAGCGCGACAGCTCGTCCTGCGTGGCCTCGAGCTGCGCGACCATCGCGTCGAAGTCGTCGGCCACCGCACCCAGCTCGTCGCCGCGGCTCCAGCCGATGCGCACGCCGCGGGCGCCGCCCCGGATCTGCGTCATGGCGCGTCGAAGCTCCTCGAGCGGTCGGAACAGCTCCCGACGCAGCAGCACCAGGATGACGATGCCCAGCAATGAGCCGCCGACCAGGGACCCGAGCAGGAGGCGCAACCGGCCCTGTCGCGCGTCGGTGAACGTGGAGCCGGCCGAGCGCTCGATGGCGAGCACCGCACCCGGCTGCCCGTCGCTGAAGGTGACCGGCCACGCCACGCGGACGCGATCGCCGCCGACCACGGTGGAGGTCTCCTCGCCGCTCGTGATCGCCCGTCGCGCGAGGCTCGAGAACCGTCCGGCCGACGAGGCCGGCGAGGCGGAGCGGTCGGCGATGCGTGTGGCACCCGGCGCCTTGGCGTACAGGGCGATCGACGCGATGTCCGGATCGGCCTCACGCAGCTGGGCCAGCCGGTCGCGCAGCGTGCGGGTCACCGCCGCGTCGTCGGCGAAGTCCGATTCGGAGAAGCCGGACGCCGCCGCGCGCGCAGCTGAGGTGGTGTCGGCCACCGCGCGGTCGTGGGCGGAGACCTGCAGGCGGTGGTCGGCGTAGGCGGCGATGCCAGCCACGCTCACGAGCACGGCGCACACGGTCAGCAGTGCGAGGCGACCCGGCAGGCCCAGCAGGCCACCCGATCGGGCCTCGGTGGGTGGGGGTCCGACGGGGGCGATGTCGGCGTGGTCGAGCGGTTCGGTGCGCGGTGCGGGCTCCATGCTCGCGCTATCGGTCCGTGCCCGACGAGGCTTGAACGCCTCGACCCATCGAACGGTCAGGGTGGCGGATCGATGTGGCCACGCGCCACGTCGAGGAGGCCGGGCGGCAGGGTCAGGCCCGCCACCACCGTGGCGGGGGCGGCGTCGATCCCGCGGCGCATGCCCTCGGCGAAGGCCTCGATGCGCTCGAGTTCGCCCGCGTCCAGCCACGTGCCGTGCTCGCCGCACTCGTCCATGGGGACGCCCGAGCCGGGGTACTCGACCAGCAGCATCGGCCGGCGGCACACCGGGCACGCACGCCGCGGCGTCGATGCGGCCTCCTCCACGAGCGCGCGGACGCCGTCCGCTCGACCGCTCGCGAGTGCGGCATCCTCCTCGGCCGTGCTGCGGTCGGCGCCCTCCGCCGCCGCGACGTGGCCGAGCTCGCCGCGGTCCAGCCAGAGCCCGCAGTCGTTGGGGCAGCGGTCCAGGCTCGCGCCCTCGTGCTGGACGGGCACGAGCGTCGAGCCGCAGGCCGGGCAGGTTCGGGCAGCGTCATCGTGCATGGCCGGCGCCTACCCGGCGCCGGTCGGGGGCGAACCCGCGCGCTCCGGTACCCATGCCCGGGGCGGGGATCGAACCCGCACGCCCGAAGGCAGGCGATTTTAAGTCGCCGGCGTCTACCAGTTCCGCCACCCGGGCCGTGCGGCGAGCCTACAGGCCGTCGGTCAGCTCGACGCGGAAGCCCAGCGCGCACGATTCGCACCACGCGGAGTCGTCCACGCCGCGCCGACCCCAGAACGAGCCGATCGTCTCCCCGCAGAACGGGCAGTGCTGGACGAGCGGGCGCTCGTCGTCCGCCCGGGGCGCCGCGTCGTCCTCGCTCAACAGGACGCGCGTCCCACGCCGACCGCCGCGCGCACGAAGCGCACCGCGTGGCGCGGCGCGGCCAGCAGGAACGACGGCAGCTCGCGCCGGGCCTCGCCGATCGCGAGCTCGATCGTCCCCGCGACGTCCGCCTCCACCGCGTCGCCGTGCCCCACGAGCAGCAGCTGCGGCTCGGTCCCCGGTGCGACGAGCCCGTGCGGCGGGCCCGCGACGCGCAGCACCGGGTGGACGGCGAGCGGCTCGCGCGCACGCGAGCGGTAGTAGTCGGGCGTGCCCACGGCCTCCGGCACCACGAGCACCGCGCGCTCGGGCCACCACAGCGACCACTCCAGCCACTGCCCCTCGCGCTGGATGATCGGTGTGAAGGTGAACGGGCACGCATCGATGCCCTCGGCGCGCAGCGCCTCGGCGTCCTGCGGGCGCGGGTGCCCCCGCCGCCACCGTCCCGGCGGGGCGAGCAGCCGGGCGCCGTAGCGGCGCGCCAGGGCCACGGAGTCGCGGATGTGGCGGTCCAGCAGCACGATCACGCCGACGACGTCGCCGCCGAGCGCCTCGAGCTCCTCGTCCAGGCCCGTCCCGTCGAACGGGTCGACGAGCCACACGCCGCCGTCTGCGTCGCGCAGTGCGTGCGACCGGCACTCGAGCAGGCCGCTGCTCGAGCGCGCCCACGAGAAGCCCCCGTCGAACCGGTGGGTCACGTTGGCGAGGGCCACGTCAGGCCTCCGTCGCGTCTGCGCGCAGCGCCTGCGCCACGTGGTCGGACAGGCGCCGCTCGGCCACCTCGGTCGACACCTGCTCGACCAGCTCGTCGAGCGAGATCGTGGGCTTGGCATCGTCGCCGCGCCGGTTGACGGTCACGGTCCGCCCCTCGGCCTCCGCGTCACCCACGACCAGCACGATCGGGGTGCGCTGCATGCCGGCGTCGCGGACCTTGCGCCCGACGCTCTCGGTGCGGTCGTCCAGCTCCGCGCGCAGGCGCCGCTCGCGCAGCGCGGCGACCACTTCGCGTGCATAGTCGTTGTGGCGGTCGGCCACGGGCAGCACGCGCACCTGCTCCGGCGCCATCCACAGCGGGAACTCCCCGCCGTAGTGCTCGAGCAGGATGCCGATGAACCGCTCCATCGACCCGAGCAGCGCGCGGTGGATGACGACGACCTCGTGCTCCTCGTTGTCCTCGCCCGCGTACGTGATGTCGAAGCGCTCGGGCTGCGCCATGTTGTAGTCGAGCTGGATGGTGCCGCACTGCCAGGTGCGCCCCATCGAGTCACGCACGTGGAAGTCGATCTTGGGGCCGTAGAACGCGCCGTCGCCCGGGTTGAGCGTGTAGGGCAGGTCGTTGCGCACGAGCGCCTCGGCCAGCGCGGCCTCTGCCTTCTCCCACAGTGCGTCGTCGCCGATCGCCTTGTCGGGGCGAGTGGAGAGCTCCATCGTGTAGTCGTCGAACCCGAACAGCTGCATCAGGTCGCGGACGAAGGCGAGGGTTGACGTGACCTCGTCGAGCACCTGGTCGGGCGCGCAGAAGATGTGTGCGTCGTCCTGCGTGATGTGGCGCACGCGCATGAGCCCGTGCAGGACGCCGCTCGCCTCGAAGCGATGGACGAGCCCCTGCTCGTTCATGCGCACCGGCAGGTCGCGGTAGGAGAGACGACGCGTCTTGATGAGCGTCGCGTGCGCAGGGCAGTTCATGGGCTTGAGCCCGAACTGGTGCCCGTCCTCGTCCAGCTCGGTGAAGAACATCCCGTCCTTGTAGGCGTCCCAGTGGCCGGACTTCTTCCACAGCTCGGGCTTGTACAGGATCGGGGTCTTCACCTCCTGGTAGCCGCGCCGGCCGTGCTCCTCGCGCCACATCTCGGTGATGGCGTTCCAGATGTTGAGGCCGCGCGGGTGCCAGAAGGGCGAGCCCGGGCTGACCGGGTCGAAGCTGAACAGGTCGAGCTTGGTGCCGAGCAGCCGGTGGTCGTTGAGCTTGGCGCGCTCGAGGTTGGCGAGGTGGGTGGCGAGGTCCTCCTTGGAGAAGAACGCCGTGCCGTAGATGCGGGTGAGCTGCTCGCGCGTGGAATCGCCGCGCCAGTAGGCGCCGGCGGTCGAGGTGAGCTTGATCGCCTTCATCCCCTTGGCGTCCTGCACGTGCGGGCCGCGGCACAGGTCGGTGAACTCGCCCTGTCGGTAGAAGGTGATCGGCTCGTCGGCGGGGAGCCCCTCGATCAGCTCGACCTTGTACTGCTCCCCCGCGCTGCGGAAGTGCTCGAGCGCCTCGTCGCGCGTGACCTCCCAGCGGTCCCATTTCCGCCCCTGCTTGACGAGGTGCTTCATGTCCTTCTCGAGCTGGGCGAGGGCCTCGTCATTGATGACGGTGCCTTCCGGGAAATCGAAGTCGTAGTAGAAGCCGGCCTCGATCGCCGGGCCGATCGTGACCTTGGTGCCCGGGTAGCGCGCGACGACCGCCTCGGCGAGGACGTGCGCTGCGCTGTGGCGCAGCACGCCGAGCGCCTCCTCGTCGCGGCTCGTGATGATGCGCACCGCGTCGCCGTCGGCGAGCGGCAGGCGCAGGTCCTGCGTGTCGCCGCCATTGACCTGCACGGCCACGGCGGCACGGGCCAGTCCCTCGCCGATGGACCGGGCGAGGTCGAGGCCCGTCGCACCGGTCTCCAGCTCACGCGAGGAGCCGTCCGGGAGGGTGATGGCGATGCGGTTCTCGACGGGTGCACTCATGCACGTGAGCATACCGGCGAGCCCGAGCCGGTCCGGCACGGTACGCACACGGGCCGGGGCGCGCGGCGGGCGACGTGGGGACGGGACCGCTCTCGTCCTCGTCGCCTCGCTCCGCGCGGTGCCCCGGCCCGTGTGGCCTGCGTGCCGTCCGACCGTGTTCGGGATCGCCCCCTCAGGCTGCTCCCGGGTCAGGCGGCCGCTGTCTGGCGCGCCCGCGTGCGCGCACCAGCCGACGCGCCGCGCAGTGCGGCGACGGTGTCCGCGAGCAGCTCGCCCAGCGCCTCCATGAGGGTGGCGTCCATGAGGTGCTCCTGCACGGAGAGGTTGAGCTGGCTGATCTTGCGCACCTCACCCAGGTCGGCGCCGAGCAGCCGCTCCATCCCCTGGCACAGCTCGTCGCGCACCGTCCAGGACGCATCGAGGGCGCCCAGGGACTCGAACGACACCACGATCGAGCCGTCGGACCCGGCGACCAGCACGGCAGCGGGCCCGTCGTCCGAATCGAGCACCGCATGCATGGTGGTGCCGTCGCCCTCCCCCTCGTAGGTGACGTCGTCGAAGGTGGCGAGGCACGAGGCCTGCAGCTGCGCCATCAGTGCGGCGTCGGGGTCGTTGCCGCTGCGGCCCACGGCCGCGAGGAACGCATCGCCGCCCTGGCTGGTCGGCGCGGGCGCCGGGGCCTCGGCTGCGGGCGCCGCGGTCGGCGCTGCGGGCCGGCCGGTCGCTTCGCCGCCAACGTCGATGGCCGTGGCACGCACGGCACTGACGGACGCGCTGGCGAAGCTCGACGCCTCGTACACCGAGCCCATGGCGCCGGTGCGGTTGAGGAACCGCATCGACTGCACGAGCGTCGGCGCGGCCTCGCGCACGATGGCCACGAGGTGGAACCGACCCGCGCCGAGGGCCTCGCGCACCGCCACCTCGAAGGAGCCGCGGTGGAAGCCACCGTCGCCGCGGGTGCGTCCCTCCATGAAGCCCGCGAGGGAGTCGCCGTCGCGACGGTCGCACAGCGCCTCGAAGTCGTCGTAGGCCATGCCCGACAGGGCGCCGCCGAACGAGAGCAGGTTGGGCAGGATCATCTCTCCGGCGCCGGCCATCGACAGCTCCACGATCCACACACCGCCCTGGGGGTCGAGGCAGATGGCGGCCGGGGCGCCGGTGGAGAGCGGTGGGGCGCAGGCTGCGACGACGACGCCGCCGGTGGCACCGAGCACGGGGCCGATGTCCTCCCCGAACAGGTCGACGAGCCCGCCCTCGGGCATCGTGGTCTGGGGCTGCAGCTCCTCCCAGCCGCCGCCGCTGGCACGTACGAGCATGGTCTCGGTCATCGGTCCCGTCCTGTGGTCCAAGGGGTGCGTGGTGCGGGGCCGCCCGCCGGCGTCCCACCCACGACGACCCGGGAGGGGGCCCAGTCCTGCGCGACCGCCCGTGAAGGTTCTGTAAAGGGTGCGCCACCCGCACCGGAACCGACCCCGAATCGACGCTGTTCGGTTCCCGGAACCAGTGGTACGTTGGATGGGCGACCCCTCCCGAGCGGGGAGTCGTGTCGTCCAGGACGGACGACCCCCCGACCCCGACGAGGGACCCATGGACGAGCGTTCCCGGCATCCATACCCCGAGCACCCGCAGGCCCCGGCGACCGCGCCCTGGCCGACCGCACCGGCGCCGCAGCCGGGCGCGCCCATCTCGGGTCACCTGCCGCACGCCGGCGGAGGATTCGTCCTGCCCGGCGCTGCCAACGGGCAGCCGGCCCTGTCCGCGCACGGCGGGACGATCGGCCTCCCGCTCGCACCCGAGCACGCCGCCCCGGCGATCGCGACGCTGCCGGGCCACGCGCCCGTGCCCGCGCCGATGCCGCCCGCGCACCCGATGTCGACCCTCCCGCAGGCCTGGGCCTTCCCGACCCCGTACGGCATGCAGCTCGTGCAGTCCGGGCAGCCGGCGCAGGCCTACGCGGCCGCACCCGCGCCCGCCCCTGCACCGA
>JAOPYS010000183.1 GCA_025964465.1 Thermoleophilia bacterium | reverse complement strand
CAGCGAGCGCTCCGGTCTTCGACATACCGGTGAGTTGGCCCGGACAGGCCAACTCGCATGGATGTGGGAGGGCCGCGGGCAGCGGCCCGTGACGTGTGGGCAGGTAACGCGTGGCCGAAGCCAGCGTGATCGACACCGCGACCTCGACCGAGGTCGCCAGCGAGGACGCCCTGGTGGCGCGTGGCGCAGGCGCGCCCCGTCGCGCGCTGGCCTTCCTCCTCGAGCGATTCCCGCCCGCGCCGCAGCTGATCCTCATGGCGGTGTTGTTCGTCGCCGCCACGCTCATGAGCGGCATCCTGCTCGACGAAGGCCTCACCGGGCACCTCGGCGACGTGCAGGTCCTGCCCGCGATCTGCGGGTTCGTCGGGTCGCTGCTGTTCATCGTGCGCCTGCGCGTGTACGACGACGTGAAGGACGCCGACACCGACCGCGTCGAGAACCCCACGCGCCCAATCCCGCGCGGCCTGGTCTCCATCCGCGAGCTCGATGTCACCGGCCTGATCATCCTCGTCGTCGAGGGCGCGCTCATCGCCTCCGTCGGCCGCACCACCTTCATCCTCTGGGCGATCGCCGCCGCCTGGAGCGTGCTCATGCGGATGGAGTTCTTCGCCCCCGAGTGGCTCGACCGGCACATGGCGACCTTCGCCATCTCGCACATGGTCGTGATGGGGCTCATCTACGGCGCACTGCTCGCCATCGGCGTCGACGCACGTGGCGGTTCGGCCAGCGCCGGCGACCTGCTCGCCTCGCCGCTCGTGCTCGGCGCGATGCTCGCCGCGACGAGCATCGGCATCGGCTTCGAGTGGGGCCGCAAGTTCGAGCGCTACTTCGAGCAGCACGGCGAGCACGCCTGGTCGGCGTGGCTGCTGTGGCCCTCGCTCGGCGCGATCGGTTTCACGCTCCTCGCGCGTGATTCGTACCCGACGTGGGCGACCATGGTGCTCGGCGTCGTCGCCATGGCGACCATCGTCAGCCACGCCTTCATCATGGGCCAGCGCTCGCGCCCCGTGGCACCCGCCAAGGCCGGCGCGGTCCCTACGGGCAACCTGCGCGGGCTCGTCGAGGCACTTCCGGGGGCAGCTGGACTGCTCGTGTACCTGGTGCTCGCAGCCGCGGGCGTCGTGGAGCTGGTGAGGTAGAACCGATGACCGACGTCCCCGCAGAGTTCGACCACGCAGCGCTCGAGGCGCGCATCGGCGGCAAGGGCGCCAAGCTGGCGCGCCTCGTCGCCATCGGCTGCGACGTGCCCGCCTTCTTCGCCGTGGAGGCGCAGGAGTTCCGGCGCGCCATGGCACACCCCGACGTGCTCGCCGCGCTGGAATCGGCGGAGGCGCAGGTGCTGCGCGAGGACTTCGAGGGTGCCGCACAGACGGTGCGCGATGCGGTGCTGTCGCTCGAGCTGCCGCAGGACCTGCAGCTCGCCGTCGTGTCGCAGTGGCGCGACGAGCTGGCCGGCGGCGTCGTCGCCGTGCGCTCCTCCGCCATCGGCGAGGACGGCACCGACCACAGCTTCGCCGGGCAGTTCGAGAGCGTGCTCGGCGTGGAGACCGAGGAGCAGCTGCTCGCCGCGGTGCGCCAGTGCTGGGCGAGCGCGTGGACCGGGCGCGCCGTCGCCTACCGCGCGCGGCACGAGATGTCACCGCTCGACGTGGAGATGGGCCTCGTCGTGCAGGCGCTCATCGACGCCGACGTGGCCGGCGTGATGTTCACCGCCGACCCGATCGGCGGCGACCCGTACACCACCGTCGTGTCAGCCACCTTCGGGCTCGGCGAGGCGCTCGTGTCAGGGATTGCCAACGCCGACACGTACCGGCTCGACCGCCGCCACGACGTGCTCGACACCGACGTCGCCGACAAGGACGTGATGATCGTCCGGGCCGCCGCCGGCCTCACCGAGGAACGCGAGGTCGAGCCCGAGCGGCGCGGCGCACGCGCCCTCACCGACGCGCAGGTGCGCGAGCTGTCGCGGCTCGGCGAGCAGCTCGAGGCTGCCGACGCCGGCCGTCCGCAGGACGTGGAGTGGGCCTTCCAGGGCGGTCGCCTGCACGTGCTGCAGACGCGCCCCGTGACGACGAAGCTGCGGCCGCGCGGCATCCGCCGCACGTGGGACAACAGCAACATCGTCGAGAGCTACTCGGGCGTCGTGTCACCGCTCACGTTCTCGTTCGCGCGCGAGGCGTACACCGCCGTGTACTTCCAGGCCCTCAAGCTGCTGCGCCTGCCCGATGCGGAGATGGACGCGGCGAAGGTCGTCGTGCGACAGATGCTCGGGTACGTCGACGGGCGCGTCTACTACAACCTCGCCTCCTGGTACTACCTGTTGTCGGTGATGCCGGACTACGAGAAGAACGCCGCGGCCATGGAGCAGATGATGGGCGTGCGCGCCCCGCTCGACCGGCGCGTCGCACCGCCGGCCAACGCCACGCGCAAGGTGCGCCTGTACGCCGCGATGGGCTGGCAGCTGCTGCGCATCAACTCCTCCATCGAGAAGTTCCGCGCCAACGTGCGGCGCGTGCTGACCAAGTTCGACGTGGACTTCCGCGCGATGGACGCAGACCAGCTCGTCGACGCGTACGACCAGGTGCGCACGGAGCTGCTCGCGGACTGGCAGACGCCGATCGTCGGCGACACGCGCGTGATGATCATGTTCGACCGGCTGCGCAAGACGATCAAGCGGCTCGGCCTGGACGACGAGGGCACGCTCCACAACGACCTGATGTGCGGGCAGGGCGAGGTCGAGAGCGCCGAGCCGACCTACCACCTCGTGCGCGTCGCCGAGCGCATCCGCGCCTCCGCCTCCATGCGCACCCTGGTGCTGGACACGCCCGACTAGCTGCTGCGCGACGAGATCCGCGACCACGGCGGTTCCGACGGCGCGTGGCTCGACGCGCAGCTCGAGGAGTACATCGCCCGCTTCGGCGACCGCTGCGCCAACGAGCTGAAGCTCGAGACTCCGACGCTGCGCGAGCACCCAGCGTTCCTCTACTCGGTGCTGCGCAACTTCGTGCGCCAAGAGGACCTGACCGAGGCCCGCATGAAGTCGCACGAGGCGAAGATCGCCGCTGCGGCGATGGCCGAGGTTGATTCGCGCTTCGCCGACATGAACCCGGTGATGCGACCCATCCACCGGCGCGCCTTCGCGTTCTCGCTCAAGCACGCCCGGGCCGCCGTTCGAGACCGCGAGGCGATGCGCTTCGACCGCACGCGCGTGTTCGGCCTGTCGCGCCGCATCTTCGCGGCGCTCGGCGAGCGCCTGCACGAAGCTGACTTGATCGACGACCCGCGCGACGTGTTCTTCCTCGAGGTCGACGAGATCATCGGCACGGTGCAGGGCACCACCACCATCACCGACCTGCGCGGCCTCGTCGGCCTGCGCACGGCGCAGCACGAGGTGTGGATGGCCAACGAGCTGCCCGACCGCATCGAGACGGTCGGCATCACCAACGCCAACCCGCGCGACGACGCCTACGCCGCCGTGGACGTCTCCGGCGACCAGATCTCCGGCCTCGGCTGCTGCCCGGGCATCGTGGAGCGCAAGGTGCGCGTCGTACACTCCCCCGACTCGGGCGTGACGCTCGACGGCGACATCATGGTCTGCACGCGCACCGACCCGGGGTGGGTGCCGCTCTTCCCCTCGTGCGGCGGCCTGCTCGTGGAGCGCGGCTCGCTGCTGTCGCACTCGGCGATCGTGGCGCGCGAGTTCGGCATCCCGGCGGTGGTCGGCATCCCCGGCCTGATGCAGTGGGCGCGCGACGGCGAGGCCGTGCGCATGGACGGCGGCTCGGGCGTGATCGAGCGGGTCGAACCGGACGAGCCCGACGAGCCCTCCCAGGACACCAACGGCGAGGTCAACGTCCAGGAAGCCGGAGCCCCCTCATGACGACGACCGTCACCGCTGCCGACGCTGCGCCCGCCCTCAAGAGCGAGGTCGCGCAGGTCGCCGACTTCGACCACGTGCGCTACGCGCAGAGCTGGGAGGACCCCGACAACCTGCGCGGGGCCCTGCAGCCCGACGGCGACTCCACCGTGCTGTCGATCGCCGCGGCCGGTGACAACAGCTTCGCGCTGCTGGTGCAGGGCGCGGGGCGGGTCGTGTCGGTCGACATGTCACCCGCGCAGTGCGCGCTGGTCGAGCTCAAGCGCGCCGCGATCCTCACGCTCACGCACGAGGAGCTGCTGCGCTTCGTGGGCGTCACCGAGGGCGCCGACCGGGCAGCGCTCTACATGCGCACGCGCAGCGAGCTGCCGCCGGACGCGCGCGCCTACTGGGATTCGCAGACCGCGCTCGTCGCGCGCGGCATCATCCACATCGGCAAGCTCGAGAACATGTTCCGCATCTTCCGCACGCGCGTGCACCCGCCGCTGCACTCGAGCCGCACCACGAGCTCGCTGTTCGAGCCCCGGTCGCGCATGGCGCGTGAGGAGTTCTGGCACGAGCGCTGGAACAACCGCCGCTGGCGCGCCGTGTTGCGCCTGTTCTTCTCCGAGCGCGTGATCGGCCGGCTCGGGCGCGACCCCGCGTTCTTCACGCACGTGAACATCGACGTCAGCAAGCACTACGCCGAGCGGGCGTACCACGCGTTCGTGGAGCTCGACCCATCGACGAACCCCTTCCTCCAGTACATCCTGCTCGGGCGCTACCTGGACCTGGACACGGGGCACCCGTGGCTGGCGCCCGCCAACCACGAGCTGCTGCGCGAGCGCCTCGACCGGCTCGAGGTGCGCTGCACCGAGCTCGAGGGATACCTCGGCGGCCAGGAGCCGGGCACGTTCACGGGGTTCAACCTCTCCGACATCTTCGAGTGGATGAGCGACGAGCTGCACGAGCGCGTGTACCGGGCGATCGCAGGCGCCGCGGCGCCGGGCGCCAAGCTCGCGTACTGGAACAACCTCGTGCCGCGCAGCACGCCGCAGTCGCTGCTGAACAACGGCTCGGTCACCACCGACCGCGAGCTGGCGCAGCGCCTGCACGACGCCGACCGGTCGTTCCTCTACCGCGACTTCTACGTGGACACGATCGTCGATCCGGAGGCGGCGCGATGACCTGGCACACCGTCCTGCACGAGGCGCTCGGCACGCTTGCGATCAGCGTGGTGGCGATCACCGCGCTGGTGGTCGCCGACGTGCTCAAGCGCACGACGTCGCTCCCGACGGAGCTGACGCGCAAGTTCGCGCACATCGGGTCGGGCTTCGCGGTGCTGCTGATCCCGCAGTTCATCGATTCCAGCTGGACGGTGCTGATCCTCACCATCAGCTTCGGAGGGCTCATGTTCGGCACGCACACCCTCGGCCTGTTGCAGGGCGTGCACGGTGTGGGACGCGGGGTCGGCGGCGTGCTGTGGTATCCGATCACCGCGTGGCTGACGTTCGTGATCGTGTTCGACGTGCAGCACGGCCCCTACCTGGATTACGCCATCCCGATCCTCGTGCTGGCCTGCGCCGACGCCATGGGTGCGGTCGTCGGCAAGCGGTGGGGCCGCCACCGCTACGAGGTTGTGCCAGGGCACTTCCGCTCGCTCGAGGGCAGCGCGGCGTTCTTCATCGTCGCGCTCGCGTGCATCACCCTGCCGCTCGCCTTCGGCCTGCACGTCGACCCGCTGCGCGCGGTGTTCGTCGGCGTGCTCGTCTCCGTGCTCGCCACCGCCTACGAGTCGGTGAGCGTGCACGGGCTCGACAACCTGCTCGTGCCGTTCGGCACGCTGCTGTTCCTGGATCGCTTCCTCGACCTGGAGTGGTCGGCGCTCGGGCTGCAGGCCGTGCTGTTCGTCGGCACCTTCGCCTTCGCCTCCGCGGTGCGCTGGCGTCGGCCCGCCACGGGCGGCGGCGTGGTCGCCTTCACCCTCGCGATGTACACGGTGCTCGTGCTGGGCGGCTGGGCGTGGGTGCCACCGCTCGCCGGCCTCGTACTCACCTTCGTCGCCTACGACCGGCTGACACCCATCGCCAGCAAGCTCACGAAGGCGCGCTACGAGATGGGCACGGCCATCATCGGGCTCACCGTGCCGGTGGTGCTGGTGCTGCTGCACGCGGCGGCCAACGACCCCGACACGCGCCACGCGATCTACGTGGGCTACCTCGCCTCCGTCGCGTGCCAGGGCGCGGTGCTCTGCTTCCTGCTGCCGCAGCACCGCGAGTTCCGGTTCCGTCGCCTGCGTCGGCTCGTGACGGTCAAGGATCCGTGGCAGCACGCGCCCACCGTCGGCAAGCTCGCCTTCGCCGCGGTCGGCGTGGCCGCCGCGCTCGTGGTGCCGTTCGCCACGATGCGCCCCGACGCCACGCGGGCTGC
>JAOPYS010000173.1 GCA_025964465.1 Thermoleophilia bacterium | reverse complement strand
CGCGTCGAGCTCCTCGATGCGCAGGGCCGCAGCCTCCGGGTCGACGAGGCTGCGCACCGTCGCCAGCTGTGTCTCGAGCGCCTTGAGCTGCTCGACGTAGTCCTCGATCGATGCGTCGGCCATGCGCACCATCCTACGCGCGTCAGGGCGTGGTCGCGGGGCGCCGATCGTCGCTGGTGCGGGTCGACGCGGCCCGGCGGCCCACGAGTGGCGTGAAGCACAGCACCGACAGGGCGAGCGCCGCGAGCAGCGCGGACTCGAACGACCGCCACCCCGAGTGGTCGAGGACGCTTCCAAGGACGAGCGGCGCGACGGCGCACGACGCTGCGTTGAACGTGGTCAGCATGCCGAGCGTCGCGCCGATGCGCCCGCTCGGCGCGAACGTCGCGGCCGCCGCGACGGCGACGCCGTTCCAGCAGGTGGCCCCCACGAAGGTGGCGACCAGCAACGCTCCCTCGACGCGCTCGGACGGCACCACGAGTGCCAACACGACGAGGACCGCGACCGAGGTCGCCACGGAGCGGAGCAGCGCCGCACGTCGCCCGAGCCGGTCGCTCGCGACGCCGAGCACGATGCGACTGGCCGCGCCCACGAGCTGCGCGACGGCGTAGACGCTCGCCGCCGCGGCGATCGTCAACCCCGCCTCGTCGACGAGCTGCACGGTCAGGAACGACCCGACGCCGAGCTGCACGAACGCGATTCCGGCGCAGCCCAGGCTCAGCAGCCACAGCTCGCGCACCCGCAGCGGGGACGGGGCGCCGACCAGGAGCGGCGCGGCACCGGGTTGACCGCCGGCCCGCGCGCCCGGCAGCGCCACGAAGACGATGGCCGCCGCGACCACCCCCGCACCGGCGAGCCACGCCACCGGCGCCCACAGGCCAGCGGCGCGACCCAGTGCGGGGATCAGCAGGCCGCCCACCGCACCCCCGATCGGGATGACCGTGTGGCGGATGGCGAGCACCGTGCCGTGTCGCTCAGGCGCGAAGGCTGCTGAGATCGCCCGCCCGCCCGCCGAGTGCGCCGCACTGCCGAACACGCCCGCGGCGAAGAGCGCAGCGCACAGGGCGAGCGTGCCGCCCTCCGTCCAGAGCGACCATGCCGCGAGCGCGGTGCACCCGCCGAAGCCGGCGAAGGCCGCGGCCAGCACACGGCGTTCGTCGAGGCGGTCGGCCAGCTCGCCCCACGCGAGCGTGCCCAGCATCAGTCCGGTCGGGCACGCCGCCAGGATGACGCCGAGCATCGCCTCGCCCACGCCCAGCTGGTCGCGGATCACCGGCCCCGCCGACGCCAGTCCGAAGCTGAGCGCCGCGAACACGAAGTTCGCGAACGCCACCGCCGCAAGGATGACCCAACTCCGCTTCATGGGGTCGTGGAAGCGGGTTCAGGGCAAGGAGCGCGAGCGAAGGAAGGCTCTGCCTTTCGAGCGAGTAGCGACGCAGCCATGGGCCCGCTTACGCGGCCCCATGGCAGTTCTTGTACTTCTTGCCGCTGCCACACGGACAGGGCTCGTTGCGACCGACGACCTTCTCGACGCGTCGCTGCTCGACGGCGGGCGCCTCGACCTCGCCGAGGCCGGCTTCCGCCTTGGCCTCCTGCAGCGCGGACGGCGCGGCCGCCGCGTTGTAGGTGAGGTTCGCGGTGCTGCGCGTCGGACGCACGGCCAGGCCGCCCGTCGACGACGTCGCGCCGCCGCTGCTGCTCGTGCTCGTCGCCGGCGCCGTGATCGTGGGCGCGTTGCCACCACTGGTCAGGTCGCCCGCGTCGGGCTGCTGCGCGTTCGAGCCGCCGCTGTCGAGGGCGCGGCGCGCCTTCGGCTCGAGCTCCGCCCCCGATTCCACCTCGATGCGCAGCATCAGGGCGACGACCTCGCTCTTCACCGAGGCCTGCAGCTCGTTGAACATCTCGTAGCCCTCGGCCCGGTACTCGTTGAGCGGGTCCTTCTGGGCGAGCCCACGCAGGCCGATGCCGTCACGCAGGTAGTCCATGTTGTCGAGGTGCTCGCGCCAGCGCGTGTCGAGCACCTGCAGGAACACGACGCGCTCGACCTCGCGCATCGTCTCCTCGCCGATCTCCGCCTCACGACGCTCGTAGTGCGCGGTCGCGTCGGCCACGAGCGCCTCGGTGACGTCCTCGACCTGCGCGGTCGATGCGCCCTCGAACTGCGTGCGGTCCGCGGCGACGGGCCACATCGTAGCGCACAGGCGCCACAGCTCCTCGAGCTCCCAGTCGTCCTGGTACGGCGTGGGGCAGTGCACCGCGACGGCGAGCGCCACCTCCTCCGCCAGCCACTCCATGACGTTCTGGCGCATGTCGGCGCCCTCGAGCACCTCGCGTCGCTCGCCGTAGATCTGGTGGCGCTGCGTGTTGAGCACGTCGTCGTACTTGAGCACGTTCTTGCGGCTGACGAAGTTGCGCTCCTCGACGCGCTTCTGCGCGTTCTTCACCTGGTTGGAGAGGATGCCGGCGAAGATCGGCACGTCCTCCTCCTCCTTGTGGAAGCGCGTCAGCACCCGCTCCATCCGGTCACCCGCGAAGACGCGGACGAGGTCGTCCTGCGCGCTCAGGAAGAAGCGGCTCTCGCCCGGGTCCCCCTGGCGCCCGGAACGGCCGCGCAGCTGGTCGTCGATGCGCCGGCTCTCATGCCGCTCCGTGCCCAGCACGTAGAGCCCGCCGATCTCCTTGACCTCGTCGGGAATCTTGATGTCGATGCCGCGGCCCGCCATGTTGGTCGCGATCGTGACGGCGCCCTTCTGCCCCGCGTCGAGGATGATCTGCGCCTCCTCCTCGTGGTGCTTGGCGTTGAGGACGGTGTGCTTGATCCCGTTGCGCCGCAGCTCGTCGCTGAGCGCCTCCGAGCGCGACACCGCGATGGTGCCGACGAGGATCGGCTGGCCCTTCGCGTTGCGCTCCTTGATCTCGCGCACGATGGCAGTGAACTTGCCCTGCTCCGTGCGGAAGATGAAGTCGTCCTCGTCGAGGCGCTGCACCGGGCGGTTCGGCGGCACCTGCACCACGTCGAGCCCGTAGATCTCCTTGAGCTCCGCCGCCTCGGTCTGCGCCGTGCCGGTCATGCCCCCGAGCTTGTCGTACAGGCGGAAGTAGTTCTGGATGGTGATGGAGGCGACCGTCACGTTCTCCTGCTGCGGACGCACGCCCTCCTTCGCCTCGATCGCCTGGTGCAGGCCCTCGCTCCAGCGGCGGCCCTCCATCACGCGGCCGGTGTTCTCGTCGACGATCTTCACCGCGGGCTCGCCGGTGCGCTCGTCGGCGGTGATCACGTACTCCTTGTCGCGGGCGTACAGCGTGCGCGCACGGATGGACTGGTTGAGGTGGTTGATCAGCTGGCCGTGCTCGGGCAGGTAGAGGTTGTCGATGCCCAGCAGCTTCTCGGCGAGCTCGACGCCCTTCTCCGTGGGGTAGGCGA
The DNA here is from genome assembly GCA_025964465.1 of Thermoleophilia bacterium. Taxonomy (GTDB): domain Bacteria; phylum Actinomycetota; class Thermoleophilia; order Gaiellales; family SKUG01; genus JAGQUL01. Next base: position 2,077 of record JAOPYS010000173.1, on the reverse strand, counting down.
CGTGCAGCTTCTCGTCGAACTCGAAGTGCTCGCGGTCGTTCATCTTCTCCGCGATCTTCGCGAACTGGAAATACGTCTCGGCGGCCTCCTCCGGCTGCCCGGAGATGATCAGCGGGGTGCGCGCCTCGTCGATGAGGATCGAGTCGGCCTCGTCCACGATCGCGAAGTTGTGGCCGCGCTGGAAGACCTCGTCGATGGCGTAGGCCATGTTGTCGCGCAGGTAGTCGAACCCGAACTCGCTGTTCGTCCCGTACGTGATGTCGCACGCGTAGGCAGCGTGCTTCTCGTCCGTGGGCTGCTGGTTCTGGAGGAAGCCGACGGTCAACCCGAGGGCCTCGTAGAGCGGGCGCATCCACTCGGCGTCGCGCTTGGCCAGGTAGTCGTTGGTCGTGACCAGGTGCACGTTGTTGCCGGAGAGCGCGTTGAGGTAGAGCGGCAGCGTCGCGACGAGCGTCTTGCCCTCGCCCGTCAGCATCTCCGCGACCGAGCCCTCGTGCAGCGCCATGCCCCCGACGAACTGCACGTCGAAGTGGCGCATGCCCATCACGCGAACGGAGGCTTCACGGCAATTCGCGAACGCCTCGGGCAGGATGTCGTCGAGGGTCTCGTCGCCCTCCTGGACGCGCCGCTGCAGCTCCCGCGTCTTCTCGAGGATGCCGGCATCCGTCAACTTCTGGAACTCGGGCTCGAGCTCGGTGATGCGCGCGGCGCGCTTGACGAGGTCCTTGACGCGACGACGCTCGCTGAAAGCGAGGGCGCGTTCCCACCATGGGCGTGTATCAGGCATGGATGGATCGTATCCGACCAGCCGTCGATCCAACCCGCGGACGGTCCCCTGAAGCGGGAAACGCCCCACGACCTGCGCCGAGCGCCGAGGTCATGGGGCGTTTTCCGTGAGAGGTATCGTGACGCGTCGCTCGGACGCGCCGCGTGGATCAGGTCGTGGCGGTCGCCTCCGAGGCGACGGCGGTCTGCTCGATGAGGCCGAACTGACCGTCGCTGCGCTTGTAGAGCACGCTGGTCTCGTTCGTCTCGTCGTTGACGAAGACGAAGAAGTCGTGCCCGACGAGCGACATCTGCTCGGCGGCCTCCTCCGGGCTCATCGGCCCGAGGGCGAACTGCTTGGTCTTGACGATCCGCAGCTGCGTGCTGGTGTCGGCCATTCCGTCACTCTCCATCGTGGGGGTCTCGAACTCGTAACCCTTGGGCAGGTCGCCGGCGCCGTTGCCGTTGTCCTGCAGTGCGCCCTTCCAGCGGTCCTTGGCCTCGTGGCCGTGCACGCCGCCGTGCCGGTACTGGACGCGCTTGTCGTGGTACTTCTTGACCTGGCGCGCGAGCTTGTCGGCGACGAGGTCGATCGAGGCGAACACGTCGGGCGATGCTTCGCGGGCACGCAGGGCCTTGCCCTTGGTCCAGACCGTGGCCTCTGCCACGAGGCTGTCCGCGACGCGCGGGTTCTTCTCCTCGGTGATCTCGAGCTCCATGCGCGTGACGTCGTCGTCCAGCTGGAGTGAGAGCTTGGAGAGCCGCTTCTCCGCGTATTCCTGCACGCGGCGGCTCACATCGACGTTCTTTCCCTTGACCAGTAGCTTCATGATGCTCCTTGCGGTCTCCTGCGGGTTCCTCGCGTCTCCTCCGGCATCCACGCCGGTCAGCGAGGCCTCCCTCGAACGGTCCCCGCCCAAAACCCGGCGAAAACCGTGAACCTGCCGAAAGGCAGTGCGGGGATGCCGCTCAGGGCGGTCGTGCGCGGTTCACCGATGGTCGACCTTTCGTCCGGTGTGCTCGACCCCATCGGCAGCCGGACCGTGCGGCGTGAGGCCCACGCCGACGATGGCGAGGGTGTGGACGCGGACGGCCACGGGGCCGAGGGCGAGCCGGGCTGCGGTGAACGTCGCGCCCGTGGTGCGCACGTCGTCGACGAGCAGGACGGACGCGACGGGCTGCCCCGTCAGCGCTGGACGGAGCGCGAACGCCCCCACCACGTTGCTCGCGCGGGCGTCGCGATCGAGGCCGCGCTGCGGCGCGGCGCGGGTGCGGACGAGGGTGGCGTTGGCCGGCACGCCGAGCCCACGTG
>JAOPYS010000148.1 GCA_025964465.1 Thermoleophilia bacterium | reverse complement strand
CCATCGACCACCAGATCGACGAGGTGCTCGGCGCTGACATCACCGTCTTCAACACGACCACGCTCTCCTCGGGCATCGGCACCGTCGAGCAGTCGACCGTCGACGAGATGCGCCGGACGAAGGGCGTGGACCAGGTCGCCGGCCAGCGCCTCGGCGGCTCGGTGATCGGGCGGAAGTTCGACGCCGGCGCGGGCGTGCAGACGATCGTCGCGTTCGACGACGGCGCGGTGGCGAAGGGCGGCATCGTCGAGCTCAACGTCACGTCGGGCACGTCGAAGCCGGGCAGCGGCGTCGTCGTCGACACGGACCTCGCGAAGGAGGAGCACCTCGAGGTCGGCGATCGGCTGCAGCTCGCGTTCAGCGGCGGGCGCGCCCCCAAGCTCACCGTGCGGGGCATCTTCAAGCCCAACGAGGTGGTGGGCGGCTCGATCATCTCGTCGGTCGAGACCTTCGACGCGAACCAGCCGCCCTCCCAGCGCGCCCCCTCCGCCGTCTACGTGCGGGTCGATGACGGCGTCAGCCCGCGCACGGTGGTGAAGCGCCTCGAGCACGACCTCGGAACGGACGCCGACTTCCTCGAGATCAAGGATTCGGAGGCGCTGCGCGACACGTTCCGCGACCAGGTCAAGCCGATCCTCTACATCACGCTGGGGATGCTCGCGCTGTCACTCATCATCGCGCTGTTCGGCATCGCCAACACGCTCGCGCTCAACGTCTTCGAGCGCACGCGGGAGATCGGCCTGATCCGCGCGGTCGGCGGCACGAGGTGGCAGCTGCGCTGGACGATCTGCATCGAGGCGGTGTTCGTCGCGCTGTTCGGCGCGCTCGTGGGGGTCGCGGTCGGGCTCGGCGCGGGGCGCGCGATGATCTCCGCGCTCGCCGACGAGGGCTTCGTCTTCGCGGGCAACACCACCGGCCTGCTGTGGGTGCTGTTCGGCGGCCTGCTCGCCGGACTGCTGGCGTCGGTCCTGCCCGCGCGACGGGCCGCGCGGACCGACATCCTCCGCGCCATCGCCAGCGAGTAGCCCGCCGGGACGGGCGCTGCGAACACAGCCGCACCAAATTCCGCACCCGGACTGATATTGTCCTGCACGTGAGCACACCCGAACCCCGCCGATTCGACGAGATCCCCGGCATCTCGAACGCCACTGTCGAGGCCCTCGCGGCCAAGGGCATCGTGACGTCCTTCCCGATCCAGACGCTCGTCCTCGAGGACGCGCTCGCCGGCAAGGACATCCTTGCCAAGGCGCCTACTGGCTCGGGCAAGACGTTCGCGTTCGCGATCCCGATCATCGAGCGCATCCACGGCGACATGCCGACGCCGAGCGCCATCGTGCTCGTGCCGACGCGTGAGCTGTGCGTGCAGGTGATGGAGGAGTTCGAGATCCTGCTCGAGGCGTCCGACATCGACGTCGCCCCCGTCTACGGCGGCACCAACCTCGAGACGCAGGCCAAGCGCGCCACCGGCGCGCACGTCATCGTCGCCACCCCCGGCCGCCTGCTCGACCTCATGGAGCGGCGCCTGCTCGACCTGTCGAACGTGTCGATGCTCGTGCTCGACGAGGCCGACCGGATGCTCGACATGGGCTTCCAGCCCCAGACGGACCGCATCGAGGCGCAGATCCCGAAGGAGCGCCACACGATGTTCTTCAGCGCGACCCTCGACGGGCGCGCCGGTCGCATCGCCAAGCGCTACACCAACGACGCGCTCCGCTTCGAGGTCGCCCGCCCCGAGGGCGAGGAAGGCAACATCGAGCACCGCTTCGTCAAGGTCGGCCGCGGCACCAAGATGCAGACGCTCATGGAGATCCTCGAGAAGGACGCCACTGAGCCGGGCCTGACCCTCATCTTCACGCGCACCAAGCGCGGCGCCGACTCGCTCAACCGGGACCTCAACAACAAGGGCATCCCGACCGAGGCGATGCACGGCGACATGCCGCAGAACGTGCGCGAGCGCACGCTGCAGAAGTTCACCACCGGCGAGCTCAAGATGCTCGTGGCCACCGACGTCGCAGCGCGCGGCCTGGACCTCGACGACATCACGCACGTGGTGCACTTCGACGCCCCCGACGACCGCGCCGACTACGTCCACCGCTCGGGCCGCACCGGCCGTGCCGGCCGCACCGGCGTGGCCACGTGCCTCATCGCGGACGAGGACGAGTACGTCATGGGCCGCGTCGCCGAGGACCTCGGCCTCGAGGAGGACTACCTCGCCGCCGGCCTGCGGATCATCCCGCCGCGCATGGCCTACAACAGCAAGGGCTCGGGCGGGACGCGGCGGTTGGCCGGGTGGGGGACGAAGACGATCCACACGCACAAGCGCCCGGGGCCGCGGCGCTGATCGAGGGTTCGTGCGGGGCGGTGTGACGGGGCGGAGACGCGCTCCGGAAACCGCGCCTGCGCGAGCGCGCCATCCGGCGCTCGCGCTCGGCTCCTGGAGAACATCCATGTTCTCCAGAGGTTTCCGTCGCGCGTCTCCGCCCCGTCACACCTCTGGGCGAGTTCCTGCGAAGCGTGCTCTGGGGGCGGGGGAGTCGTTGTGGCCTGGGGCTGGGTGGGCGGTTGGTCCTAGCGGGGCTGCAGGTTGTGACCTGACTTCGAAAAGTCTTTACAGGATGGACCGAGTGCTGCCGACATCCCCCGTATGGGTGGGACCTGCGTCCGGGGGGACGCAGAACGGGGTTGGGATTCGCATGTCCGAGGTCGGGTGGACCATCGACGATGCCGCGAGGCAGGTGGCGGAGCTGTTGGCGCCGATCGGGCCGATCGTCGTGCGGCCGCTGCTCGGGATGTGGGGCCTCTACCTCGAGGACCGGGTCGTCGGCATCGTCCACGACGGGGAGACGTACTTCCGCACGGTCGAGGCCACGGAGGCGCGCTACCTCGCTGCTGGGTCGAGGCCGCTGCTGCAGCAGGGGCTGGACGGCGACAGCATCCAGACGCCGTACCACCGGGTGCCCGATGCGGTGCTGGCCGACCGTGACGAGGCGTGCGCGTGGGCCTACGAGGCAGCCGCGCACGCCGATTCCTGACGGACGCCCCTACTCGGCGTCGGGGCCGCGACCGCGTCGCCGCGTCACGATCCAGCCGAGCGCGCCGACCGCCGTGCCGATGAGGACGCTCGCCTTGGCGGGGCTGCGACGCACCGCTCCGGCCGGCGCCGTGACGACTGCCTTCGCCTTGTTCTTCGCAGCCTTCTTGGCCTGCTTCTTGGCGACCGGCACCACGACCTTGCTCACGACGTAGCCGATGGCTGCGTACTTGCCCTTGTTGCGCACGGCGTGCTCCCTCGAGTCCA
>JAOPYS010000139.1 GCA_025964465.1 Thermoleophilia bacterium | reverse complement strand
CGCGTCGATTCGGTGCTCTCGTTCGACTGGGGCAACGGTGCTCCCGCGCGCGGCGTGCCGAGTGACAACTTCTCCGCCCGCTGGAGCGGCACCCTGCGTGCACCCAAGGCGGGGCGCTACCGCTTCTGGGCCACCGCCGACGACGGCGTGCGCCTGCAGGTGGGGGCCAAGCGCGTGCTGCTCGATTGGCACGAGCACGCGGCCAAGACGACGAGCGGCGTGGTGGTGCTGCGGCGCGGCGTGCGCTCGCCCATCCGCCTCGACTACTACGAGGCCGGCGGCGGCGCCGTGATGCGCCTCGAGTGGCAGCCTCCGGGCGGCAAGCGCGGCCCCATTCCCGCGAGCCTGCTGACACCCGACCCGGCGCCGGCGAAGCCGGCCCCGCCGACCACGGGCCTCGTCGGCACGTACTACGACGAGACGAACATGACCAAGCCGATCGTGCAGCGCCTCGATCCCGAGGTGCGCTTCGACTGGAACCGCGCGCAGCCCGACCCGGAGATGTACCCGGACACCTACAGCGTGCGCTGGACCGGCTCGGTCACGGCGCCCGTGACCGGCGCGTACCGCCTCGCCACGCGCGCCGACGACGGCACGCGCCTGTTCGTCGACGGGCAGCCGATCGTCGACGACTGGACCGTGCACGGCGCGCGCTGGAAGGAGGGCGTCGTCCAGCTCGAGGCCGGACACAGCTACGACATCGAGCTGCAGTACTACCAGGGCAACGGCGGCGCCGAGGTGCAGCTCGCGTGGACCCCGCCCGGCGGCGCGCGCACGGTCATCCCGACCCAGTACCTCGCCCCGCGCCCGCCCTCGCCCGAGCCGATGACGCAGCCCGTGCCCGCACCGCCCGCGGTGCCCGAGCCCGGCCTCTGGGGCGTGTACCACGACGAGGAGGACTTCACCGGCCGCATGTACGGGCGCACCGACGCGCAGCTCGCGATGCACTGGAAGGGGCAGCCGCACCCGTCGATCGACCGCGACACGTTCAGCGTGCGCTGGACCGGCTCGCTCGCCGTGCCGCTCGAGGGCGACTACCGGCTCGTCACCGACGCCGACGACGGCGTGCGCGTGTGGCTGGACGGCCAGCCCCTGATCGACCGGTGGACGTGGCGCAGCCCGTCCGTGGACCGCTCCGCTGCGGTGCACCTCGTGCCGGGCCGGCGCTACGACCTGCGCGTCGACCAGCACGACGGCGCAGGCGACGCCGGCATCGAGCTGCGCTGGACGAGCGCGCGCATCCCGGAGCAGCCGATCCCCACGTGGGCGCTCATGACCCCGGGCGAGGTGGCCGGGGAGCTCGCACTGCCCGACGCGCCCGAGCCGTTCGCGGTGAGCGACGACCAGCTCGCCCAGCCCGGGCTGCTCGGCCTGTACTGGGACGACCTCGCGTACCTGCAGCCCAAGCTCGCGCGCGTGGACGCGACGGTCGACGGTCGCTGGGGCACGGCCTCGCCCGCTGCTGGGATGGGCCGCGACGAGTTCGCCGTGCGCTGGCTCGGGTCGGTCGTGGCGCCGCGCGCCGGCGCGTGGCGGTTCCACGTGACGGCCGACGACGGGCTGCGCCTGTGGGTGTGCGGCCGCCTCGTGCTCGACGCGTGGAAGGTGCAGGGCGCGAGCGAGTACACGTCCGAGCCCATCAACCTCACCCCCGGCGCCCCGTGCGCCGTGCGGCTCGACTACTTCGAGCAGGGCGGCGAGGCCTCGGTCAAGCTGGCGTGGAGCGCGGCGGACCAGCCCAAGCAGGTCATCCCCGCCACCGCGCTGCGGCCGCCGACGCGCGCCGAGCTGGGTCCGCTGTGGTGGTGGGCCGGCACGTGAGGCCCGGGCGCGCTGGTTGACCGAGGCGTTCGGGCGGGTGCTCCTTCGGGCAGCACCGGTGGACGGGACGCGAACGGGGTGGCGGGCGATGCGAAGCAGCATGGGTGCGGTCGTGCGAGTGATGGGGCTGACGGCGATGGTCGTGGCAACGAGCTGCTCGACGGCGTTCGCGGCCGCGGGCGCGCCGGATCCGAGCTTCGGCTCGCGCGGGCTGGTGGCGCTGCCGCAGCGCTCGACCGCGACCGTGGGCGCCGGCGTGGGGAGCGCGATCGTGCTGCCCGACGGTGGCGTGCTGCTGCCGACCTTCCGCAGCCAGTACGTCATCAAGAACGGGGAGTTCGCCGGCGTCCGAAGCCGGTCGCTGCGCTTCACCTGGCTTCGTCCCAACGGCAGCACCGCTCGTGTCTCCGCGCCCATCGTCCTTCCGACCCGCCTGGGTGACACGCGCGTCCTGCGTACCGGCGACGGGCACCTGCTCCTGATCGGCGGGGTGTACGGCGCCAGATTCCAGACCGCCTCGCTGTACGTGCTGCGAATGTCCGCGGCCGGGCGCCCCGAAGCCGCGCCCGGCTCCTCGCGCGCGGCGGTGAACGTGCCGGTCTCCAGGATCACGGCGCTCGGCTCCGGCTCGGGCCAGGTCGAGACAGGCGCGATCTCGATCTCCGCGGGTGGACGCGTGTTCGTGGTGCTGCGCAAGAACCTCGTGCACGTCACCGGCGACGAACAGGAGAGCATCGGGTACGGCCCGCTGGTCGTCGCGGCTGTGGATCCGTCGGTCGGGCTCGCCAGGAGCTTCGCCGGGGGAGCGGTTGCGGTCGCTCCGGCATTCGATACGCGGTCGAATGCGGTCGCAGCGACCGCAGTGGACGACGCGGGTCGGCTGATCGTGTTGGTGCGTTCGACCAAGGTCGCGATCGGGGGCACGGCGCAGGACGTCTACGTTCGTCGCTACGACGCCGCTGGCGCACTCGACGCCACGTTCGGTGGCGGCCGGGTCGACGTCGACGGCGGGCGTATCGACACCGCCTACGACGGTGCACCGGCCGTCGCCGTGATGCGCAACGGCGACGTCGTGACGCGGCTCGACGAGACGACCGAGTCCGCGTCGTGGCTCGCGTACGGCACCGAGCTCCAGCGCTTCCTCCCCACCGGTGAGCCCTCGCCGGCCTTCGGGACGGCTGGCCGTGCGACCTTCGTGCGGGCGCATGAGAAGGTCGATCACCACGGGTTCAGTTCCTCCTCGTCGTTCTCGAGCCTCGAGCAGCCACCCGCCCTCCTCGAACAGCCCGACGGCAAGCTGGTGGTCGAAACGGTCGGGTCCTACCGTTACTACGGACGCGCTTCGTTGCCGGAGGGCGTGCTGCGCACGACGCCGACCGGCGGGCTCGACACCACGTACGAGCGCGACGGCATCGCTCGCCTCGACGCGCCCTGGAGCGGCGGCATCTCGAGCGAGGTCGCCGGGCTCGACGCGGAGGGCCGGGTCGTCGCCACCATCTCGGCAGACTACGGCGAGGCCGAGCGCCAAGGTGTCATCCGCCTGCTCGCAGGCGACCAGCCCGCGCCGCGCGCGACCGCGCAGCTGCGCATCGACAACCGCACCTGTGGCGCGAAGATCGCACGCGCATGCTTCGACGCGAACGGTTCGGCGCGGATCACGGGTCGCGTCCTCGCGGGCGGTCGCGGCGTGTTCGGTGCGGACGTCGTGGTGGAGGTCGCTCGTCCCGCGACGAGCAGCGACGAGGATGACGCGCCTGCCCTCCGAGCCGTGCGCACCGGAGCGGGGGGTCGATTCAGCGTGCCGATCACCCGGGGCGTGCTCCTCCCGGGATCGTGGCGCGCCACGGCGCGGGTCCTCGCCACCCCGCGGAGCCAGCGCGTCGACACCACGAAGCCGGTGTTCTTCACGCTCGGTCCGCGCTCGGACATCGCGCAGCTCGGCAGCGTCCGCCGCGCGAAGGCCCTCGCCTCCGCGATCGACTACGTGGTCGACGACTCGATCGGGTTCGGCGGCTCCGACGATGGCCCGTCGAGCCAGTGCCCGACCCTCGACGCGTGCTTCGCGCCGTCGCCCCAGCTGCGCGCGCTCGTGTCGGTGACCGGACATCCAGCCCCCGGAGCGGCCGGCCTGTTCCTGCGGACGCCGGGCTCCTACACGGTCGTCACCCGCGCGCGGCTCGCGGGCGCCGTCCTCGAGTTCGTGGTCACCCAGACGCCGGACGACACGGTCCGCTCCTGCCGGGGCGATGCCGCCGCACGGAAGCACTGGTGCCCGGGGGGGACGTGGGACGACTCGTTCGACGATCCCTTCGTCGCTGCCGGGATCGACGGCGACCCCTTCGACTTCTAGCCGAGCCGTGCCCAGGAAGAGGTGACGGCGCCTGGGGGCTAATTCCCAAACGCCGTCGGCGACACTCTAGCGTGCGGCGACCGCCGGGGCGCCGCCCGAGGGGATGTGCTCGCGGTGGGCGCGGCGCGCGCGCCCGTACTGCGGCGGCACGTGCGGCACGGCGCCGAGCTCGAGCGCTGCGCGCTGGGGCCAGTACGGCTCGCGCAGCAGCTGGCGCGCGAGCAGCACGAGGTCGCAGGCGCCCTCGACGAGCAGCGCCTCCGCCTGCTCCGGCTCGGTGATGAGCCCGACCGCCCCCGACGGCACGCCGGCGGCGCGCACGGCCGCGGCGAACGGCGCCTGGTAGCCGGGACCGACGGTGATCTGCTGCAACGGGCTCGCGCCACCGGAGCTGCAGTCGACCAGGTCGACGCCCGCCGCCTGCGCAAGCCCGGCGAGGCGCACCGTGTCGTCGACGTCCCAGCCCCCCTCGACCCAGTCCGTCGCCGACACGCGCAGTAGCAGCGGTTTGCCCGCCGGCCACACTTCGCGCACCGCCGCGATGCACTCCAGTGTCAATCGCGCGCGCCCTTCGAAGTCCCCGCCGTATCCATCGGTGCGCTGGTTGGCGAGCGGCGACAGGAACTCGTGGAGCAGGTAGCC
>JAOPYS010000122.1 GCA_025964465.1 Thermoleophilia bacterium | reverse complement strand
ACGTGGTGCTCGTCGCCTGCGAGGAGCTCCAGGGCGCCCAGGAGGACGTGCTGCGCCATGCCGACGTCCTGCTCGAGCTGCCCATGCGCGGCGGCAAGACGAGCCTCAACGTCGCCATGGCCACCGGCATCGCCGCGTACTGGATCGCCCATCAGCTGTGGTCCACGACGCCGGGTGACCTCACGAGCCGGCAGGACCGCCCGCCGGTGCGCGAGGGCGTGCTCACGCGCGGGGCGACCTACGGGGAGGAGCGCTCGACGCCCCTGCCCGAGCCGCGCCTCGGCACCAAGCTGGAGTGACCGCCACACCCGTACGACATCCGAATCGACGTGTGGGCGTCGCGTAGATCGGTGAGGAGGTCGGAGCGGTGAGCGTCAGCGCCCGCACCCTCCGACGGCCCGCGTTCGCGGGTCGAGTTCGCAATCGTCAGGATCTCGGTGCCAGTCTCTCGTCCCGCCCACGTGCTGCTCGTCGTGGTGCTCGCCGTCGCCTCGCTCGCCCTCGTCCCGAGCGCAGCGCTCGCCGAGGTGATCTTCCAGCCGGTCGGCAACAACGAGGTCGCGCTCTCCATCCGCGACGACGGCGAGCAGGTCGCAGGTGCGCCCGCGAACCACCACTGGGAACTGCTGCAGGAGACGGGGCCCAACGGTCCGGACACGTCGACGTCAGTGGGCCTTCGCGAGATCGCGGCGACGGCCGGGCAGGACTACGACGGCACCGTTCCGGTCGGGCAGAACTCCCAGTACGGCCAGTGCACCCGCAACGCGCAGGGTGACGGGCTCGACTGCTTCGCCACGGCGCCGTACGTGTTCTCGCAGGTCGCGATCGTCGGCGGCGCGGGCAACGAGTTCCTCGACGCGTCTCGCGCGACCATGCAGGTGCAGCTGGTCGGTGGAGCCGGCAACGACCTGGTGATCGGCGGCGCGGGCAACGACACGCTGGCCGGCAGCGATGGCGACGACGAGCTCGACGGCGGGTGCGGGCGTGACACGTTCGCGGGTTCGCCCGGCACCGACACGCTCGCGTACGGCGACCCGCGTGCACACACGCCCTGCGCGAGCCATGCGACGGGCGTGTACGTCAACCTCAACGGCGCGGCCGACGACACGGACGGCGAGAACATCACCGGCCCGGCCAGCAGCATCGAGGCGATCGTCGGCACCAGCGCCTCCGACGTGGTCGTCCTCGGCGCCGCGGCGATGCGGGTCGCGACCAATGACGGCGACGACGCGATCGAGGCCCGCAACGGGGTCGCGGACACGGTCGCCTGCGGCGCGGGCAACGACCGCGCGACGCTCGATGCGGCGACCATCGACGCCGCGGTCTCCGGATGCGAGGAGGTCGAGCGGCCGACGACCAGCACGCCGACGCCGCCACCCACCACACCGACACCGCCCGCTCCGGCGACCGCGCAGGGCAACTGCCCGACGGGACAGGGCTCGCTCGTGGTCAACACCGTGCGCCTGTGCGCCGACGTGCTCACGCAGGCCGCTGGCGGCGTCGTGCAGCTGCGCGGCAAGGTGAGCGTGGACGGGTTCCTCGACATCGACATGACCACGCCGCTCGTGGTCGACGTCGCGCGCCGCACGGCGACGTACGTCGGGCCCGCGGCGCTCACGGGTCGATCCAAGGGGACGGCGCAGGCGCTGCTGCGCGAATCGCGCAACGCCACCTTCTCGCTGGCGTCGAACTTCACGATCACGAGCGCGTCAGCCACCCCCGCTGCGCGGATCGGCAGCGTCGCGATGGGCTCCTACGACAGCGCTTCCGGGCTCGTCACCAACGTCGCAGCCAGCAAGGTGCGGCTGGACGTGGGCGTCGCGTCCGGGTCGGCCACGTACGCCGCCGGGGCGCAGTTCATCAACGGCGCGCTGAGCGCGACCGGCACCGCTGGCTTCTCGCGGTCGGGCGGCATCATCTCCACCGTGCACGGGTGCCTCGATGCCGCGCTGCCGCTCGGCGGGCTCTCGCGCATCACCGAGCTGCGCCACACCTGCATCGCCTACAGCCCGTCGCTCGCCACGTGGGAGCTCACCGCCAAGGCGACGCTCGCGGGCATGCTGACGACGAGCGCATCGGCGCGCACGGCGAACGGGCCGGACATCAACTCGCTGTTCCTCGCGTTCTCCGGGCAGAACACACCGCCGTCGCTCGGGTACAGCACGCAGGTGAACGAAGGTGCGCTGCGCGTGGACGGCATCAAGTCGGGCCCCACCACGTTCGAGGGAACGGTCGGGGCCAGCTACCAGCTCGTGCCGTCGCTCGTGCCGGGGGCCGCTTCGGTCGCCAACCTCCACGTGTACGGCACCCTGGCGGGGAACGTCGATCGTCGCGAGCTGCGGATCCAGGGCACCGGCACGCTCACCGTCTACGGCACGGAGGTCACCCAGGGTGACATCGACCTGCGCGTCTCCAGTGGCACGCCGGAGGTGCCCGCCGGGATGAACGCCAACGTCGACCTCTACGCCTTCAGCGGGTTCGTCTCGGGGAACGCCACGGTGGCGATCGACGGGGCCGGCTTCTTCGCGTCCGGCAAGTACACGGTCGGCTTCCCGGCGGGCGCGCCGATCACCAACCAGGTGAACGGCACGATCGAGGACGTGCTGTTCTGCGACTGGGGTGCCGTCAACTGGTGCCCGTACATCACTGGTTTGACGACGAGCGCCGAGGCCGCGGTCTCCAACAAGGGCGTCGGCGCGCGGCTGAACGTGTCCGTGCTCTACGGCACGTTCTGGTGGATCGGCTCGACCAAGGCGTTCCACGTCGACCTCGGTTTCGGCAGCAGCAAGCAGCTCGTCAGCGTTCTGCGGGCGCGGCTCGCTGGCGGGTTCGTCCCGCGGGCGCTGAGCTCCGGTGCGCTGAAGCCGGCAGGACCGGGCAGCGCGACCAGCACGTGGACGATTCCGCCCGCGGCGAAGATCGCGTCCCTCCACCTGGACGGATCACGCACCGGCCAGCTGAAGGTGACCGACCCCACGGGGCGCGTGGTCATCGACACGGCCGTCGGGTTCACCGCACCGGGCGTCGGGTTCGGACGCGATCCGAAGGGGGGCGGGAAGGCCTCGTTCGGGCTGTTCGCGCCGGCGATCAAGCCGGGCACCTGGACGGTGTCGACCGCGGGCGCCGCGCCGTTCACGTCCGTCGAGAGCCTGATGAGCCTGCCGACGCCGCAGGGCGTCGTCACCTCGGCCCGGGTCGTGGGCAAGCCTGCCACCTCGCGGGCCCTGGTCGCGGGTCGATCGAAGCTGCGGATCGCCTACCGCGTGCCGGCCGGCTCACAGGTCGCCCTGCGCGCGTCGACGCTCGACGGCACGCTCTCTCGTCCCATCACGTCGGGCCGGACGCGGAGCGGTTCGACGGTGTGGACGGTGGATGGCACCTGGGCCGGGCGGATCCGGGTGGTCGCGGTCACCGAACGTGATGGCATCCCGTTTGCGACCGAGCCGTACGCGACCGTATTCACCGTGACGCGCCCGGCCCTGACGACCCCGAAGCGCCTCGTGACCAAGCGCGCGAAGCACGGTACGGTCGTCACCGCATGGACCCGGGTGACGGGGGCGCGCTCCTACGAGGTGAGCATGTGCATCGGCCTGGCTCGGCGCCCCACGCGCTTCGTGACGACCGCTCCGCGCCTGGTCACGACCCCGCGCACCGCGCTCGGCATCCGCATGCGGGTGCGCGCAGCCGCGACCAGCTCGTGGAGCCCGTGGAGCGCGCCCGTCACGCTGCGCGCGCTGCACCCGTCCAAGGCAGCCGCTCCCAAGCCCGGAGCGAAGCCGCGCTGCACGCTGTGACGTCAGCCGCAGCCGCAGACGGGCGTCGGGATGGTCACCCGCGATCCGGACGGGGTGGTGCGCGGCGCGCGCCGCACGGACCTGACCACGATCGTCTGAACATCAAGTCAGTTCGCGGCGGCGCGAGCCGATAGCCGCACGATGCACGCACTCCGCACCTTCGTCCGCGCCACGCTCGCCACCGGTCTCGTCGCAGGAGCGCTCGCGGCGCCCGGCTCGGCGCTCGCCGCCGACGCCGACGTTGCGCTCGTCAGCGTCACCCCGACCGCCGCCGGTGCCACCGCGGGCGAGGACTTTACGTGGGAGATCACGGTCTCCTCCTACGGGCCCGACGCGACGGCGGTCACGCTCACCGACCAGCTCGGCGAGGGCGAGACGCTGGTGAAGGCCGAACCGTCGCAGGGATCGTGCACGCAGACCGCGCCTGTCACCTGCTCGCTCGGCGCCGTGGCGCCCGCCGCCTTCGCGACCGTCCGGGTCACGGTGAAGGAGAGCAAGGGCGGGACGGTGTTCCACTCCGCCACCGTGGCAGGAGCGGATGCCGACGTCGACCCCTCCAACAACACCGCGCGCGGCAACGTCGAGGTGTCAGACCCCGTCGCGCCGGTCACGCCGAAGGTCAAGACCGGCGTCACCGACGTCAACAACCAGGTGTCGCTGCGCTTCACGGCAGACGTCACGTCCGAGACGGTCGGTGCGCTGCACTTCCAGTACGGAGCGACGAAGGCGTACGGCAAGCAGACATCCAACGTCGTCGTGCCGGGCACCGGCTACGGCACGCTCAAGGCGAAGGCCGGCGGCCTGGGGATCAACACCGTCTACCACTACCGCGCGGTTCTGGTGGTGGACGGGAAGACGTACCTCGGGCTCGACCGGACAGCCAGGACGGCGCCCGTGAGCTGGCCGAAGAACGTGAAGATCAAGGCGACCGTCGGGCGCACCTCGACGCTCGTGAGCGGCACGGTCGTTCGCCCCGCATGGGTCGACGCGCCGGGCGCCTGCTCCGGCAAGATCGGCATCGTCGTCTACACGCTCGCCGGCTCCAACCTGCTCGTGAAGCAGACGCCGCTGCACGCGGACTGCACGTACTCACTCCGCATCGCGTTCGGTACCGCGCAGGCGCGCGCGGCCGGCAAGAAGGGCTTCGTGCTCCCCCAACTTCCCCGGCAACCGCGCGATGTCGCGCCAGGGCTCGATCTCGCTCAGGATCTGACGGGCACGGCGTCGCGGTCGTGACCGCCTCGGGCGCGCGGCCACGACGTGGCCCGTTCCGTGAAACAGGCCACGGCGTGTCCCCCGATAGGGAGGTACATACAGCGTGCAGCACACGCTGCCGGGCGCCCCGTCCCCCTTGTCGCCCGGCTGCTTCGTCCCCCGAAGTGCTGCACCACCTGCCCGAGCAGCCACGCGTCGCCCCCGTCCCCCCGTACGGCGACGCACCGGCCTCGAGCACGACAGGCCCCGAGCGCTCCCCGCGCCGGGGCCTGTGTCGTTGCGCGGACTACGGCGTCCGGAAGCTCATCACCGGGGTGTGGATCGTCGCGCCGCCGCCCGTGAGCGCCAGGGTCGCCGTGACCAGCGTGCCCTTGCGCACCGTGTTGTTGGGCCAGTTCATGTAGATGCTC
>JAOPYS010000104.1 GCA_025964465.1 Thermoleophilia bacterium | reverse complement strand
CCGCAGCCGCCACGACCGCCGCCGCCACCGGAGCCGCCACGGTTGCCGCCGCCACCGGAGCCGCCACGGCCACGGTCGCCGCCGCCACCGCTGCCACCGCGGCTGCCGCCACGGTCGCCGCCACCGCTGCGCGGAGCACGGTCACGGTCGCCGCCGCCACCGCCGCCGCCCGAGCCGCCTTCGCGCTGCTCGACCGGGTTGCCCTGCGGATCCTTCACGAGGGTGAGTGCGATGCGCCCGCGGACGCTGTCGACCTCGACCACCTTCACGCCGACGACGTCTCCGACGTTGACCACGTCGGAGACGTTCTCGACGCGGTTCGGACCCATGCGGCTCACGTGCAGGAGCCCGTCCGTGCCGCGCTTGAGCTCGACGAACGCGCCGAACTCGGCCAGCTTGACGACCGTGCCCTCGAACTCCTCGCCGACCTCGATCTCCTTGGTCATGCTCTCGATGGCCTGGGCCGCGTCGATCGCCGACTGCTTGTTGACGCCGTAGATCTGGACCGTGCCGTCCTCGCCGATGCCGATCGAGACCGTGTACTCCTCCTCGAGGCCACGGATCGTCTCGCCACCCTTGCCGATGACCATGCCGATCTGGTCCGAGTCGATCTTCACGACCTGGATGCTCGGTGCGTTCTCGTTGATCTCCGGGCGCGGCTCGGCGATCGTCTCGGCCATCTTGTCGAGGATGGCGAGGCGAGCGTCCTTGGCCTGCATGAGCGCCTGCTTGAGCAGCTCGGTGGTGACGCCCGTGATCTTGATGTCCATCTGCAGGGCGGTGATGCCCTCGTCGGTGCCCGCGACCTTGAAGTCCATGTCACCGAGGTGGTCCTCGGCGCCCTGGATGTCGGTCAGGATGACGTAGTCGTCGCCCTCCATGATCAGGCCCATCGCGATGCCGGCGACGGGTGCCTTGATCGGCACGCCGGCGTCCATCAGCGCGAGGGTCGAACCGCAGATCGAGCCCTGCGACGAGGAGCCGTTGGACTCCAGCGTCTCGGAGACGAGGCGGATGGTGTACGGGAAGGCCTCGAGGTCCGGCAGCACCGGCACGAGGGCTCGCTCGGCGAGCGCACCGTGACCGATGTCACGACGCTTCGGGCCGCGCATGAAGCCCGTCTCACCCACCGAGAAGGGCGGGAAGTTGTAGTGGTGCATGTAGTACCTGTTGCTCTCGAGCGACAGGTCGTCGATGCGCTGCTCTTCCTTGGTGGTGCCGAGCGTGGCGACGGTGAGGATCTGGGTCTCGCCACGGGTGAACAGGCCGGAGCCGTGCGTCCGCGGCGTGACGCCGACCTCGGTGCGGATGTCGCGGATCTCGGTCTGCGCGCGACCGTCCGGGCGGATCTTCTCGACCGTGATCTTGCGTCGCACGAGCGCCTTGTAGGCCGCGCTGAACGCCGTCTTGATCATGCCCTTCGTGGTCTCGTCGTAGCCCGTCTCGGCGCCCGTCGGGAACGGCAGGTTGATCTCCTCGAGCACGCGGGAGAGCAGGATGCCCTTCTTCGCGTCCTTGAGCGCCTTGCTGTCCTGCTCGAAGTCCGAGTACTCGCGCAGCGCGTCGCCGAACTGCCCCTCGATGGCGGCCTGGGTCTCGGCGACCTGGACCTCCGCGAGGACGATGGCGAGCGTGAGCTCCGCGCGGGTGCGCTGCTCGATGTCACCCTCGCCGGACTGGATCGTGATCTTCGGCGCGGCATCGTCGACGAGCGTGTCGGAGACGAAGCGCTCGGCCGCGACCAGGCCGTCGGACTTGACGACCTCGCGGATGCGGTCGGCGTAGCGGCCGCGGAAGTCGGCGATGACGTCCTGGGTCGTCCACTTCACCTTGCCGACCTTGTCGGCCAGCTCCTTCTGCGCGGCGCACAGCTCCTTGATCACGCCGTGGGCGAGGTCGAGGGCCTCGACGAGGGTGTCCTCGTCGACGACCTTGGCGCCGGCCTCGACCATCGTGATGGCCTGCTCGGTACCGCAGACGATCAGGTCGAGCTTGCTCTCGAGCATGTCGGGCATCGACGGGTTGATCGTGAGCTGGCCGTCGATCAGGCCGACGCGCACGGCGCCGACGGGACCGAAGAACGGCAGCTGGCTGATCATGAGCGCCGCCGAGATGCCGTTGATGGCCATCACGTCGTAGGCGTGCTCCATGTCCGCCGAGATGATCGTGGCGATGCAGTGCACGTCGTTGCGGAAGTTCTTCGGGAAGAGCGGGCGCATGGGACGGTCGATCATGCGAGCCGTGAGGATCGCCTTCTCGCCCGAACGACCCTCGCGGCGGAAGAAGCCGCCGGGGATCTTGCCTGCTGCGTAGCTCTTCTCCTCGACGTCGACCGTCAGGGGGAAGAAGTCGGTGCCGGGGCGGGGCTTGGCCGCGCCGGTGGCGGTGGCGAGCACCTGGGTGCCGCCGGAGGTGACGAGCACCGCGCCGCCGGCCTGCTTGGCCAGTCGTCCGGTCTCGAAGGTGATGTCGCTGGAGCCCACGGAGACCGAGATCTCGGTCGGGTCCATCACAAGGGTGGTTGCCATCTGGTTCTGCTGTCCTCTTCTACGTCAGTGCTGCCGCCGACCCGGTGCCGGCGCGCAGCGAACAAACGAACGGCCCGTGCTGATGCGCGGGCCGTCGTGTGTGTGGCTCGGTTCCTACTTGCGGAGGCCGAGCTGCTTGATGAGCGTTCGGTAGCCCTCGAGGTCGTGCTTGGCGAGGTAGTCGAGGAGCCGGCGGCGCTTGCCGACGAGCATGAGGAGACCGCGGCGCGAGTGGTGGTCGTGCTTGTGGGTCTTCAGGTGCTCGGTGAGGTAGTTGATCCGCTCGGTCGCGAGTGCGACCTGGACCTCCGTGGCGCCGGGGTCGGGCTTGTCGCCCTTGCCGTACTTCTTGACGATCTTCGCCTTGTCTTCCTTGGTGAGCATTCGAGCGCTTCCTTGTTCGGTGTGCGAGGGCCCCGGTTGCTCCGAGCGTCCCCCGCTGGCGTGTCACCCGACGCCGCGCCCAGCCATGTTCGTGGTCCTCGCCGGCCCGCCAGGGCTGCTCGCACGTTCACCGCGTGCCCGCTCCACGGAGGGGGGAGGCATGCGGCGGCTGGGCCCAACGTGGGCCGATGGCGTGATTCTAGAGGAACGGCGCGATTCCTGCGCGACCGCGTCGAATCAGCGGGTGGCGCGCAGCGCCGGCGAGGCGGCGCTGGCGGCGCGGGCGAACTGCCCTGGCAGGCCGGTGGTCGGGTCGATCGGGCGACCGCGGGGATCGGTGGGGACACCCTCGAGGTTCTCGCCGCGCACGTAGATGCGCTGCTGCTCGTCGTCGCGGAGCCCGTCGAAGGTGTACCGCTCGTCGACCATCGAGACGTGCACGCCGACCGCGCCGAGGCCGCGGATCTCGCGCACCTGCTCCTTGGAGAGCTGCTTGCCCGTGCCGAAGGCCATCTGCAGCACGTCGCTGACGATCGATGCCATTCCGAGTTCCGCCATGCGTCGGATCAGGGCAACCGGCACGAGCCCGAGGCGCACGGCGCGGGCCAGGGCCTGGATGGCCTGCTGCTTCTCCTGCTCGCGGGTGAGGAACTTGACGAGGGCGTTCTCGCCGTCGAGTGCGCGGCTGATCGCCGCGCGGTCACCCGTGCCGGATGCGAGCTGCTGGGTGAGCCGATCGCGCCGGGTGTTGGCCTGCCCGAGCTTGTCGGTGATCACGTCCTCGGCGGCCTGCGCGCGGGAGATGATCGGCGACAGTGCATCCGTGGCTGGTGCGGACCCTGCGCGCGCGTCGGGCGCCGTGGTCGCGGGTGCGGGCGCGGGCGACACGAGGTTCGCGCCGGGCGTGGCCGGCGGCAGCAGGTTCGGAGGTGGCGTCGCGCTCAACGCGGTCATGGTCGTCCTCGGATGGTCCCGGGGTGTCCCGGACCCGCGCCGTCACGCGAGCCCTCCCCTGCCACCAGCGTGCGCGCGGGGGCTTACGTCGTCAACGGGGATCCGTCGGGCGCATGCGACGTGGACGGGGCGGGCGTCACGGCCGCCGGCGTCTCGGGGGCGGGCGCAGGTGCGGGACCCGGGGACGGTGACGGGGAGGGGGACGGCGACGGGTTGGTCGATGCCGCGACCTCCGCCTGCGTGGAGCCGTCGACGAGGCGACGGTCACCGAGCGGCGCGTCGAGGTGCACCTCGGCCACGCGCACGAGCGACGCGGACGAGCAGCTGTCGTCGAGGCGTTGGTGGATCGTCACCACGACGCGGTGCTCGAGCTGGCGAACGTCGACCCGGCCCGGGCGGAAGCACGGCTGCTCGCGGCTGTCGTAGCGCAGGCGCAGGGTGCGCCCGTCGTCGCTGACGCGCCCGAGCCGGAACGAGGCCACGCGCCCGGTGAAGACGGGAGCGGGCGCGGGCGTCGGGGCGGGCGCGGGCGTGGTCGGAGCCGGGTTCGGTGCTGGCGCGGGCGTTGTCGGGGCGGGGGTCGGTCCGGGTGCCGGGTTCGGCGGCGTCGCGCCCGGCGCCGGGTCGGCGGGGTCCGCGGCCGGATCGGCAGGCGACGCCGGCGCAGCGCCCACCGGCGGGGCGTCGGTCGCGGGTGCGCCGGGTGCGGGTGCG
>JAOPYS010000102.1 GCA_025964465.1 Thermoleophilia bacterium | reverse complement strand
CCGCTCGCTGGCTCCCCTGCCAGACACATTCGCGAGTGGCGTTCGTGGGAATTTTTCGTGGGACCCTACGTGGGTGAGGTGGTCGAGTCGTGCCGTCAGAGCTAGGTGTGCGTCAGCGTGCAGTGATTTGTCAGGACTGCTGGTTCTTCCAGGAGTTGAGCTGCGCCCTGGCCAACCCCGAGAACGGGGTCTGCGCCAATCGGCGCCCCGTGAACGGGCGCATCGCCACGGCTCGCGCCACGTCGCCGGTCCAGGCGACGCTCGTGCCCGTCGCCCCGGGTCACGCGATGGCGCCGGCGGCAGTCGCGCCGTTCGCAGCGGACGCGCCGGAGTCGACGTTCTCGCTCGCGCAGGTGGCCGAGGCCGCGCCGCGCTCGACGCTGGCCGCCGCGGCGACGGCGTTCGACGGGCGCATCGCGCAGCCGGCTGCTGCCCGCACCGCGCCGCCGAGCTTCCGCGAGATCCGTTCGGGCCGCGCGGCTGCGGCCGCTCGCGTGCCCGTCGCGCAGGTCACCATCCCGCTCGCGGAGGTCGAGGGTGACCTCGCGCCCCTGCAGGCGTCGCTGCCCGGGATGGACCAGCTGGTCGAGCGCGTTCGCCAGCGCACCGCCGCGCGCCTGTCGCGCGCCGGTGCTCCCCGCATGGCCTGAGCCGTCAGGGTTGCTCGGGCGCGGTCAGGCCAGGGCGAGGGCGGCGGTGCACGCCGCGGCGAGGCGCTGCACGCCGGCGTCGATCTGGTCGACGGGCGGGCTGCTGAACGCGAGGCGGGCGTAGGCGCCGCAGTCCGCGCCGAAGCTGATGCCCGGGATGAACGTCACGCCCTCGGCGGCCGCCGGCGCCACGACCGACGCCGCGTCGAGCCCGTCCGGCAGGCGGATCCAGATGAAGTAGCCGCCGGCCGGCGCCGTGAACGTCGCCTCGGGCAGGTGCCGCTCCAGGGCATCGAGGATGTGCGTACGCCGCTCGGCGAGCATGCCGCGGGCACGCTCGACGTTCGGCTCGAATGCACCCGACTCCACGAACTCGTGCACCGTGGCCTGTCCGAGCACGCTGGCGGAGATGTACGTGTCGTTGGCCAGGGTCGCGACGTCGAACGCGAGCTCCTCCGGAAGCACGAACCAGCCGACGCGCAGGCCGGGGGCGACGGTCTTGGAGAACGATCCCGAGAACGCCACGGGCGCCTCGCCGCGCTGCGAGAAGAGCGTGGGCGGCGCGGGTTCCTCGAAGTGGAGCAGGCCGTACGGGTCGTCCTCGAGCACGAGCACGCCGTGGCGCTCGGCCGATGCGACCACCGCGCGCCGCCGCGACGCCGTCAGCGTCGCCCCGGCCGGGTTCTGGTAGGTCGGGATCAGGTAGGCGAGGTCGGCGCCCCGCGCCATCGCGCGGTCCAGGGCCTCGACGTCGACGCCCTCGCCGTCGAGGGGCACCGGCACGACCTCGATGCCGAGGCGCTCCAGCAGGAGGAGGGGGCGGTCGTACGTGGGCTCCTCGACGATCACCCGCGCGCGGCGACCTTCGAGCGTCGCGCGGCGCGCCAGCACCTGGGCGAGCAGCGAGAACCCCTGCAGCGACCCGGTGGTGACCACCACTCGCTCGGGCTCGACGCCGTGGCGCTCCGCCAGCGACCGGCGCAGCGGGTCGTACCCACCGCCGGTGCCGTAGGACAGCAGCCGCACCGGGTCCCGCTCGAACACGCGGGCGCTCGCCGCCTGCAGCTCGTCGACGGGCAACATCTCCGGGGCCGGGACCCCACGGGCGAAGGCGATCGTTTCCATGCTCCCTTCATGACCCCCCGCCCGCCCAGCGAAACCGCGTGGCGGCGCGGGAAAATCGATGCTGGACAGATCCGCACATTGGTGCTTGACGGATCTCGGGAGCCGTCGTACAACGGAAAGGATGAAGTCGGTAGCCGCCCGGTGTGGGACTGGGTGGTGGACCGTTGGACGACCCAGCGCCATATGGGCGCACCGCCGGGAGGCTCGGTGCAACCAGCACTTTCCGTATCGCAGGTCGGTACGCGCAGCCGCGCGTCCAACCAGCCCCTGTTCCTGCAGGGCAACCAGGGCTCCGACCCTGCGCAGTTCCTGACGCGTGGGCCGCTCGCGGCCCGTGCGCACCGACTGCTCGGGCTCGGCGCCACAGGCAGCGCTCGACTGGGCCAGTCCCAGTCCGCGCTCCGTGACGCCTTCGGCGGCGACGTCGCCTCGTGGGGCCAGGTGGGCACCCCGTGGATCGCGGCGCGCAGCCTCGCGCGCCAAGTGGAGACCCTGCCCTCCCAATCCAGCATCAGCTGGTTGCTGCACAACACGTAGCACCTGGCGCTCGGCTTGGGAGTGCAACGCCTCGACCGTGGAGCCCGATGGACGGGCAACGCGGATTCGGGGGGATCCCATGTCAGGTTCCATGTCGGGCGCTGCGGCGCCCTCGTTGCCGTACGGGATGCCCACGAGTGATGCGCTCGCGCGGCTCGTCGCGCACAGCGCCGGCTTGCCACAACACGTCGACGATCGCGCGGGGCCGAGCTCCGATGCGTCCTACTCGATGACGGACCGCCGCGGCTACTTCCGCAACGACGAGTTCCGGTTCGGCCACCACGGCCCCACCTTCTACTTCGACCGCGTCCAGGACGGCGTCACCAAGCGCCACAGCGAGGGGACGGTCCAGACCGATCCTTCGCTCGCCGCCGGCGTGAGCGTCCTCGAGGAGAAGACGCGGTCGGTGATCGACGAGCCGGTGCCACGCGGTGAGCCACGCTACGGCGACTACTCGTGGGGGTCCGGGTACTACTCCGGATCGAGTCGGTCGTCGCGGAACAGCCTCGAGAACTACGTCGACATCGCTGGCCCTGACGCGAGCGGACGCCTCGCGAGCGTTCGCCGCTACGCCAGCGGCGGCTGGGGCGGCAGCTCGAGCGTGCGCGATGCCGAGGTCGCTGCCGAACACCTCAACGACCGCGCGACGCCCGTGGCCGGCACCGACGGCGGCGAGGCCTCCGGAGGCGAGAAGTTCCTGAAGGTCGCCGTGCCGGTCGTGCTCGTCGGGGCGGCGCTCGCGTTCGCGCTCAGCGGCCACGGCTCCCGGTACGGGCGCTGGTAGCTCGCGAAGACACGAGGGGCGCCGCTCGCGCGACGCCCCTCGGAAACGACCTGCCTGCCAGCCCGCGTCAGGCGGGGACCGCCACGCCGCGCGCCTCGGCGACGAGCCGCGCGACCGCGGTCGGGTTCTCGCCGACCTTCACGCCGGCCTCGGTGAGCGCGTCGACCTTGCTCTGCGCCGTGCCCGAGTTGCCGCTGATGATCGCGCCGGCGTGGCCCATGGCCTTGCCCTCGGGGGCGGTCAGGCCCGCGATGTAGCCGATCACCGGCTTGGTGACGTGGTCCTTGATGAACTCCGCCGCCAGCTCCTCCTCGTTGCCGCCGATCTCGCCGACCATCACGATCATGTCGGTGGCCGGGTCGGCCTCGAACAGCGCGAGCGCATCGCGGTGGTTGGTGCCGATGATGGGGTCGCCACCGATGCCGAGGATGGTCGACTGGCCGATGCCCATGTCGCTCAACTCCTTGCCGAGCTGGTACGTCAGCGTGCCGGAGCGCGAGACGAGGCCGACCGAGCCGGGGGTGAAGATGTGCGCGGGCATGATGCCGACGTTCGCCTCGCCGACCGTGCACACGCCGGGGCAGTTGGGCCCGACCAGGCGCACGCCCTTCTCCTTCACGTAGTGGTAGGCCAGCAGCATGTCGTGCGCCGGGATGCCCTCCGTGATGCAGATGATGACCTCGACGCCGCTGTCCGCGGCCTCGTAGATCGCGTCGACCGCGAAGCGCGGCGGCACGAACAGCATGCTCGTGTTGGCGCCCGCCTCCTTCACCGAGTCGGCGATCGTGTTGAACACCGGGATGCCCTCGACGTCCTGGCCACCCTTGCCGGGCGTGACCCCGGCCACGACGTTGGTGCCGTACTTGCGGTTGTTGAGTGCGTGGAACGAGCCCTCGCGCCCCGTGATGCCGGAGACGACGAGCCGCGTGTCCTTACCTACCAAAACGCCCATGTTGATCAGTTCCTTCTGAGAGTGGGGGAGCGGCTAGACGGTTGCGGTGGTGCCCGACGCGAGGGCGACGGCCTCGGCCGCGGCACCCAGCATCGTGTCGGCGACGGTGACGTTCGAGAGGTTCGCGTCGGCGAGCATCTTGAGGCCCTCCTCGCTGGCCGTGCCGTCGAGGCGCACCACGATCGGCACCTGCACGTCGAGCTGCTCGAGCGCGGTGATGATCCCCTGCGCGACCTCCGTGCAGCGCGTGATGCCGCCGAAGATGTTGAAGAAGATCGAGCGCACCTTGTCGTCCGAGAGGATGATCTCGAGGCTCGCGACGATCTCCTCGGCGGTCGCGCCTCCCCCGACGTCGAGGAAGTTCGCGGGACGCCCGCCGGCCTGCTGGATCACGTCGAGCGTGCTCATGACGAGCCCGGCGCCGTTGCCCAGGATGCCGACCTCGCCGTCGAGCTTGACGTAGGTGACGCCCTTCTCGTGGGCCATCTGCTCCTGCGGGTCCTGCGCCTGCACGTCGCGCATCTCGGCGATGTACGGGTGGCGGAAGAGTGCGTTGTCGTCGACGGAGAACTTGGAGTCGAGCGCCTTGACCTCGCCGTCGGGCGTGATCAGCAGCGGGTTGACCTCCACCAGCATCGCGTCCTCCTTCACGAAGGCGTCGTAGAGCTGGAGCATCATCGCGACGACCTTGTTGCGCACGTCGGCGTCGATGTTCGCCTGGAAGGCGAGCTGCCGCGCCTCGAACGCGCGCAGGCCCCAGACCGGGTCCACGTGCATCGTCGCGAGCTTCTCGGGAGTCTTCTCCGCGACCTCCTCGATGTCCATGCCACCCTCGGTGGAGAGCATGAGCAGCGGCATCTTCGCCGTGCGATCGAAGTTGATCGAGAAGTAGTACTCGCGATCGATGTCGGAGGCGTCCTCGATCCAGAGGCGGCGCACGACGTGGCCCTTGATGTCGAGGCCGATGATGTCCTCGGCCTTGGCCTTCGCCTCGGCGGGGTCGTTGGCGAGCTTGATGCCGCCCGCCTTGCCGCGCCCGCCCATGAGGACCTGCGCCTTGACGACGACCTGGCCGCCGAGCTCCTTGGCGGCCTGCTCGGCCTCCTCGGGCGTGTAGGCGACCTTGCCGGCGGAGACGTTCACGCCGTGTCGGGCGAAGAGTTCCTTGCCCTGGTGTTCGTAGAGATCCATCCGGACGCGTCCTCGTGTGGGGGTCGACGGTTCCGCGCGATACTAGAGGTTGTACGCAGCGCCCGGGGGAGCGTGGTGCCGCGACGGGAAGACACGCGGGGCGAGCCGCACGAATGCGACCCGCCCCACGATGAACCTGCGCCGACGTGATGCGTCACATCGGCATGCCCGGCATGGAGCCGGTGCCACCGGGAGGTGCCGGCGGCTGCGACCCGGCCGGCGGCGTGCCGGGGGTCGAGGATCCGGGCGTCGGCGGTGTGCCGGGCGTCGAGGATCCGGGCGTCGGCGGCGTGCCGGGCGTGGTCGAGCCCGGGGTCGTGGAGCCGGGTCCGCCACCCTTGGTGGGTGCCTGGACCGGGCTCTGCGTCACGCCGCCACCGTCGGTCTTGCCGGGAGGGCCGCCACCCTTGTCGGACGACGGGCCACCTGCGTCCGTGGAGGACTTCTGCGCCTGGAGCGCGGCGACGAGCTGCTGGAGCACGGTGATGAGGTTCTGCAGGGCGGCCATCAACTGGTCCTGCGTGACGGGGCCTGCGGCCGTGGTCGTCGCGCCCGCAACCGCCTGGCCGGCACCGGTGGGTGTGGCGGCAGCGCCGCCCCCGATCGCACCCGTGGCCGCGGCCTGACCTCCGACCGGAGGCAGTGCCCCCGGGAGGCCGCCACCCGTGGGTGGCGTCGGCGGGGCGCCGGCCGGGGCCGTGCTCGTCCCCGCGGCTGGAGTGTTCGCCATTCCCGGCATGTTCGGCATCGTGCCGCTACCAACGCTCATCGTCATATCGCGCCCCCTGAATCCATTCAGCAGCCACCGCCCCCCACGGGGTGGCTCGTCCGTCCCCTCCACCGTGCACCGGCCGCGTCGTTCTGGCAAGGGATACCGGTCAGCATCGCGTCGCCCGCGGGGGAGTTTTGCGCCGGTTCCTCGCGCGCGGCTGCGCGAGCCCGGCCGCACGCGAGCGCACACGCCGTCGCGCACGCCGATCCTCAAGGTCGGGGCCACGGATGCCGATGGGTCTCGGGCTCGGTCAGGCACGGCCGGGTGGATGCAGTGCAGGAGGCGCGACAACATGAGCAACTTCGCCGTAGGCGGGCTCGCATCAGGGCTGGACACGAAGTCGATCATCAGCCAGCTGATGTCGATCGATTCACGACCCAAGACGCTCATGGAGTGGAAGTCGCAGCTCGGCACCACGCGTACCAACGCCTGGACCGACCTGAAGAACCGGCTCAGCACGCTCAAGACCTCCGCCGACGCCCTCATGCGCTTCGATGCCTGGACCGTGGGTGCCTCCACGCCGGCGACCGGCCCGCTCACCGCGACCAGCGCCAACTCGGGGGTCGCCGGGGCGACCGTCACCGGGACGCCCGCGGCGGGCAGCTACGCAGTCAACGTCACGCAGCTGGCGCGGGGTGAGGTCGACACGTCCTCCGGCAACCTCGGACCGGCCACGAGCGGGGTCCGCACGTCGGGGGCCTGGTACCGGGGCACCAACCTCGCGGTCGCGAGCACCACGAAGCTGACGGCGCTGAAGACCTCCGCCAACGTCGCGATGGGGGTGACCGCCGGCTCGAAGATCACGATGAACTACGCGGTGAACGGCGTTCCGACCTCGTCGACGTACAGCGTGACCTCGACCTCCACGGTCGCCCAGTTCGCCAGCTGGGTGCAGTCGACCGTCGGCAACGGCGCGACGGCCTCGTTCGACGCGGCCGGCAAGCTCAACGTGACCACCGCGCCGGGCACCAGCAACGCACTGACGGCGATGTCGTTCTCGGCGGTCGACGCGTCGAACGCGGCGCTCAACACGTTCAACTCGGCCATCGGCGCGGCCTCGTCGACCACGACGGCGGCGAGCGACGGCACGGTCGGCGCGGGTGGCGACACGCTGACCATCGCCGGCGCCGGCGGGAGCTGGAACGTCGCGCTCGCCGCCGGGGACGACAAGCAGGCGGTGGTCAACAAGATCAACGCGACGTCCGGCATCGGTGTCGTCGCCTCGCTCGTCGGCAGCAACATCCGGCTGCAGTCCGCATCGATCGGTGGCACGTCGGCGTTCACCGTGTCGAGCTCGGGCGCGACGGCCGCATCCCTCGGGTTCGCGGAGACCCAGTCGGCGCAGGACGCCCAGTACACGGTGGACGGGGCGGCCCACACGAGCGCCAGCAACTCGAACATCGCGAACGGCGTCACCGGCCTGTCGCTCAACCTCTCCTCGGTCGGCAGCACCACGCTGACGGTCGCGCAGGGCTCGGCCACGGGGCAGAGCGCGCAGGACGCGTGGATCGATTCGACCGTGGCGAAGATCAAGACCTTCGCCACCAACTACAACGCGACCCTCTCGCAGGTGTACAACAAGACCCAGGGCGAGAACCGCGTCGCGAGTCCCAAGACGCTCGGCGACTACCTCCAGGGGTCGATGTCGCGCAACTACGAGTACGGCCAGTACGGGTTCAACCTGCGCAGCGCATTGAGCGACGACGTCGTCGGCCTGCCGCCCGGGCAGGGCAACCTCGCCAGCATCGGCATCACCGCCTCCTTCGACACGAAGGCGCCGGCCACCAACGGTCAGCTCGTGATCGACGAGACCGCGCTGCGCGCGGCGCTCAAGGCGGATCCGGCCCACGTGCAGGCGGTGCTGACGCAGCAGGGGACCGACCCGTCGACCACCAACGACGACGGGTTCCTGCGTCGGATCTCGGCCTCGGCGCTCAACTCCGACATCGCCCTCACGGCCAAGCTGGACAGCCTCGGCAAGGACACGGTGCGGCTCCAGAAGTCGATCGAGCAGGCCGAGGACCGCCTCGCCAACCGCCAGAAGTACTACGAGCACATGTACGCCTCGATGGAGACGGTGCTCGGCGGGCTGCAGACCAAGAGCAGCTGGCTCTCCGGCCAGCTCGCCGGGCTGCAGGGCGGCTCGGGCTGATCGTCCCCGACGCTGGCGTCAGTCGCTCGCGGCGACGCTGACCAGGACGTGCCCTGCGGCGACCGCCTCGCCGACCTGCACGCGGACCGACTCGACGGTGCCTGCAGCGGGCGCCGCGATCTCGTTCTCCATCTTCATCGCCTCGAGGATGCAGACGACCTGCCCGGCCTCCACGGCCTGGCCCTCCGTCACCAGCACCTGCAGGACGTTGCCCGGGATGGGCGCCGCGACCTCGCCGGGCGCCCCGGCGGCACCTGCCGACCGCGGACGCACCGCCGGCGGCTCGGGCAGTGCTCGCGACGGGTCGTGCAGGCGCACCACCGCGCGGCGACCGTCGATCTCCGCGAGCAGCTCCGTCGGATCGGCCACGGCCGCCGGCGACGCCGCGAGGGCGCGACCGACGGGGGTGGGGAGCGCGTCCATCGCCGGCGCGGGGTCGGCCACCAGATCGCGGCACGTCCCGCCGCGGGTGAACTCCCCGTCCGGGTCCATCGCTGCACGGTGGAAGTCCACGAGGGTCTCGACGCCGGTGACCTCGAACTCGTCGAGCGCGCGACGCATGCGCCGGATCGCCGCGTCGCGGTCCTCGCCCCACACCACGAGCTTGGCGAGCAGCGTGTCGTAGAACGGCGTGACTGTGCTGCCCGTGGCGAACCCCGAGTCGACGCGCACGCCCGCGCCACCGGGCTCGTGCCAGCGGGTGATGTGCCCGGAGGACGGGCGGAAGTCGGCGCGCGCGTCCTCCGCGTTGACGCGGCACTCGAGGGCGTGCCCGGTGAAGCGCACATCCTCCTGCGCGAAGCGCAGCGGCTGTCCTGCGGCGATGCGCAGCTGCTCGGCGACGATGTCGATGCCGGTCACCAGCTCGGTCACGGTGTGCTCGACCTGCACGCGCGTGTTCATCTCGAGGAAGAAGGGCTCGCCATCGGGGCCGAGCAGGCACTCGATCGTGCCGGCATTGCGATAGCCCACTGCGCGCGCCGCGCCGACGGCGATCTCGCCGAGCCGCGCCCGCAGCTCTGCGGTGCGCTCGGGGTCGGCGGCGTGCGGGCCGGGGGCTTCCTCGATGAGCTTCTGGTGGCGGCGCTGGACGGAGCAGTCGCGCTCGCCCAGGTGCACGATGGTGCCGTGGTGGTCGGCGAGCAGCTGCACCTCGACGTGGCGCGGATCGTGCAGGTAGCGCTCGAGGTAGACGGCGCCGTCGGAGAAGTAGCGCTCGCCCTCGCGGCTGGCGCCCTCGTACGCGGACTGCAGCTCCTCGGCCGTGAGGGCCACGCGGAACCCCTTGCCGCCGCCGCCCGAGCGCGCCTTCACGGCGACGGGGTAGCCGACGTCCTCGGCGACGCTTCGCGCCTCCTCGAGCGATTCGAGCGGCTCGGTGGAGCCGGGCACGATGGGCACGCCAGCGGCGCGCATCAGTTCGCGCGAGGCCGTCTTGGAGCCCATCGCGTCGATCGCGTCGGCGGTCGGCCCCACGAACGTCACGCCCGCGCGCTCGCACGCGCGCGCGAACTCGGCGTTCTCGGCGAGGAACCCGTACCCGGGGTGGATCGCGTCGGCACCGGCGCGCGCGGCGACGCCCAGCACGAGGTCCTGGCGCAGGTAGGAGTCGGTCGGCAGCTCGCCGCCGATGGCGTACGCCTCGTCGGCGTGCCGCACGTGCAGCGCGTCGCGGTCGGCGTCGGAGTAGATGGCCACCGATGTGATGCCGAGCTCGCGCAACGTCCGGAAGATGCGGATCGCGATCTCGCCCCGGTTGGCGACCAGGACGCGGCGGAAGGGGGGCGGGTCAGCGGGGACGACGGGCATGGCCCGAGCCTAGTCGATGGAGTGTCAGGCACGCACGACAGCCGCAGGGCGTGTCAGGATCGGCCGATGCCGAAGCTCCAGCACCGCACCCCGCTCTTCGCCACCCTCACCGTCGCGTCGCTCGCTGCCGCCATTGCGATCGCCGCCCCGGGGGCCGGCGCCGCCACCGGCACGGGCGAGGCGTTCGGTCCGGACACCGTGCCCACCGAGCTGCACCTGCAGGTCGCTGAGGGCACGGGCCCGGGGTCGCAGGTGTCGTCGCTGCACTGGCGTCGGGGTGGGCGCTACCGCTCCGTGGTGCTGCGGCGGGGCGGGCCGGGCGATGGCGTGACGCGGTACGAGACGCAGGACATCGCGCTCGGGTCGCTGCTCGACGGCGTGGGCCGCCCGGGTGCGCTGACGGAGGTCGGCATCACGCGGAACCTGGAGGAGGTCTCGCCCGACGGCTACGACACCTTCGACTCGGAGCTGCTCGGCTACGGGTGGCCCGTCATCGCGCGACATCGCGCCGGCACGGCGCTCCTTCGGCCCGTGACGGTGGCGGGTCGGCCGGTGCTGCGCGGGACGATCAAGCTCGCGAGCAACGAGTGCGCAGGGGTACCGAGCGGGGTCCGCACGATCGACCTGGACCCGCGGTCGCTCGTGCCCGTCCATGTGCTCGAGCAGCGCGGCGGGAAGGTCCAGACGGAACTGCGCACCACGTTCGCGGCGGCGCGACCGACGGACTTCGCCCCGGTGAGGGTGCTGGGCAAGCGGACGATCTTCGAGCGCGGCTTCGTGCGCCGGTCGCCGGCGAAGGCCGCCGAGCTGATGCCGTTCCCCGTGTCGCTGCCGCGCGACCTGCCGGACGGGTACCGGCTCGCGTTCACCGGCTCGGCCACGCGTGGAAACCAGCTCGGCCCGGAAGCGTCGTTCGGGCGCTCGGCCGGGGTATTCTTCGCGCGCTACTCGCGCGGCATCGAGCACATCGACTTCACCGTCCGCGGGGCCAAGGGCACGCTCGCGGCCGACTGGGACGGGAACGACCCGTTCGGCGGCGAGTGCCAGGCCTCGACGACCACGACCCTGCCGCTCGACGCGTCCACCACGGCGCACTACGAGACCAGCGAGTTCGGGTCCCCGGGCTTCTGGTGGCGATCCGGCACCACGCTGTACACCCTGTCCGGCCCGTACTCCGCCACGCAGCTGGCCACCGTGGCCCGCTCGCTCACGCTGGCCGAGTAGCACCGACCGCGGCCGGCTCCGAGCGAGCCGACGTCAACGCGCCTGCGGAAGCTTGCTCGCGCTCGCGCCGCGAGCCGGCTGCGAGGGCGGCGGCACGACGGGCCCGATGTCTCCGTCGGGTGCGTCGTCCAGGTCGACGACCACCGGCGCGTGGTCGCTGGGACCCTTGCCCTTGCGCGCCTGTCGGTCGACCCACGCCGCGGCGACCCGCTCGGCCACCGGATCGGTCGCGAGCACGAAGTCGATGCGCATGCCGAGGTCCTTGTGGAACATCCCGGCGCGGTAGTCCCAGAAGCTGAAGAAGCGCTCCTCGGGCCAGCGCTCGCGCACCACGTCGCGCAGGCCGAGCGCGGCGAACGCCCGTCGCTCCGGGGCGGTCACGTGCGTGTGGCCCTCGAACGCCGCCGGATCGAACACGTCGATGTCGGCGGGCGCGACGTTGAGGTCGCCGCACACGGCAGCTGCGCCCGGCCCGCCTGACACCGCCCGCCGCAGCGCCTCGAGCCACTCGAGCTTGTAGCGGTAGTGGTCGGCGTCGGGCTCGCGTCCGTTCGGCACGTACACGGAGGTGACGCGGACACCGCCGCACGTCGCGCTGACGGCGCGCGCCTCGGGGTCGGGGAAGCCGGGGGCATCGGCCAGGCCCAGCTCGACGTCCTCGAGCCCCACGCGCGAGAGGATCGCCACGCCGTTCCACTGGCCCTGTCCGTGGACGGCCGCCTCGTAGCCCCGTTCGCGGAGCGGGCCCTCGAGCAGCTCGACGAACGCCGCGTCGGCCAGCTTGGTCTCCTGCAGGCACACCACGTCAGGCGCGCGCTCATCGAGCCACGGCAACAACCGGGGGATCCGCTGCTTGACCGAGTTGACGTTCCACGTGGCGATGCGCATGCGTCCTCCGCCTACAGCGGGATGTTGCCGTGCTTGCGGCGAGGGCCGTCCTGGCGCTTGCCGGCGAAGGCCTCGAGCGCCGCGTGCAGCGCACGGCGCGTGTCGCGCGGGCGGATCACGTCGTCGACGTAGCCGCGCTCGGCCGCCACGTACGGGTTGGCGAAGCGCTCCCGGTACTCGGCGATGAGCTCGGCGCGCCGTGCCTCGACCTCGTCCTCCGGCATGTCAGCCAGCTCGCGGCGGTAGATGATGTTGACCGCGCCCTCGGCGCCCATCACGGCGATCTCGCTGCTCGGCCACGCGACGTTGAAGTCGGCGCCCGTGTGCTTGGACGCCATCACGTCGTATGCCCCGCCGTACGCCTTGCGCGTGATGACGGTGAGCTTGGGGACGGTGGCCTCGCAGTAGGCGTAGAGCAGCTTCGCGCCGTGGCGGATGATGCCGCCCCACTCCTGCCCCGTCCCCGGCAAGAAGCCGGGCACGTCGACGAAGGTCACCACCGGGACGTTGAAGGCGTCGCACTGGCGCACGAAGCGGGCGGCCTTCGTGCTCGAGTCGATGTCCAGCACGCCCGCCAGGTGCGTGGGCTGGTTGGCGACGACGCCGACGCTGCGGCCCCCGAGCCGCGCGAACCCGCACAGGATGTTGGTGGCCCAGCGGTCGTGCACCTCGAAGAACGAGCCCTCGTCGAAGGTCTCGCGGATCACCTCGTGCATGTCGTAGGGCTTGTTGGGGCTGTCGG
>JAOPYS010000070.1 GCA_025964465.1 Thermoleophilia bacterium | reverse complement strand
ACGTGAACGACATGATCCCGTCCAAGCAGCGCGCGACCGTGCTGTCGTTCGACTCGCTCATGGGCAGCGCCGGCGGCGTGTTCGTCCAGCCCGCGCTCGGCCGCTCCGCCGACGTGTACAGCTACGCGACGTCCTTCGTCATCGGCGGGGTGGTGCAGCTGATCGCGCTGCCCTTCCTGCTGTTGAGCCGCGCGAACGGCTCACCCGCCGACACCTCCGAGCGCCCGGTCGCGGCCACGCCGCAGGCACCCGCCGCGCCCGCGGTCGACTGACACGACGGCCACGCACGGCGGGCCGGTCGGCACGACCACGACAGTTCCGTACAGATGTGACCGAATGCGTCACATCTGTACGGAACTGCAACGGCGACTGGGTCAGCGGAAGACGCGCTCGCAGTCGGGGAGCACGTGGTCGGCGCGATCGGCCGACACGACGTCGAATCCGGCGCCGCAGATGATCGTGTCGACGCTGCGGTCCTTGCCGCGCACCACGTCGTTGCCCGGGCCGCCCGAGAACACGTCGCGCGAGCCGTCACCGTACATGCGGTCGTTGCCGGGGCCGCCGACGATCGTGTCGCGCCCGGTGCCGCCGCTCAGCGCGTCGTTGCCGGTCCCGCCGTTGAGGTAGTCGTTGCCCGCGTACCCGTAGAGCCGGTCGTTGCCGCCCAGGCCGAGCAGCCGGTCGTTGTCGATGCCGCCGTAGAGGTAGTCGACCCCGGCGGTGCCGACCTGCGTCAGCGACGGCGTCGTCGTCGGCGGCGCCGGCGTGGCCGCCGTGACCGTGACGTTGGTCGTCGCCGTGCGCGTCGAGCCGTCGGCGGTCTTCGCGACCAGCTTCACGGCCGCCGCGCCGCCCGGGGCGGTCGCGACCGCGCTCACCGTCACGGTGGCGACGACGTCCGTGCCAGGGGTCGCCGTCACCGTGGCCGGCGCGGAGACCGTCACGCCACTCGCGGTGGTCGACGCGGTGAGCGCGACCGCGCCGCCCGCCGGCAGCGCGCCACCCTCGAGGCGCACCGTGAACGGAGCCGTCGTCGACCCGCCGGCGGTCACGCTCGGCGCGGTGGCCGGAGCCGTCACGCGCAGCGTGCGGACCGGAACCACCTCGAGCGTGCCGTCGGCCGGCGACGTCGTGCCGATGCAGTTGGGCGGCGTGCACGCCACGGCGAGCGTCCCGGCCTGGCCAGCGTCCGGATCCGGGTCCGTCCCGGTCACGGTCGCGTTGCTGAACGGACTGACGAACTGCAGGCCGACCAGGCGCCGTGCCGTCGGCGTGGTCGCGTTGCCGTCAGCGTCGACCGGCAGGCCGACCGTGATCCGCCCCGTGCCGGTGACGGTCGTGCCCACCGTGCTCGTGACGACCTCGCTCACGTAGCCGGCCCACACGTGGCCGGCCGGCGCCGGGCTCTGTGCCTGCAGCTGCGTCTCGTAGCTCGTCGATCGGAAGAGCCGCACGTCGGTGTGCGATGCGGCGACGCCGCCCCGCGTCACCGAGGCCGGGTCGGACAACGTCGCCGTCGCGAGCGCCGGCGGGGTCGAGCCCTGCGGCACGAGCGCGGCGAGCAGGGTCCGCCCCGTGTACAGACTCGCCGGGTTCGATGCAACGGGAGCACACGGGCCGCCCGTCGCGCCACCGGTCGAGCCGTTGGTGCACACGCTGAAGTCGAGGCGCAGCGTCGGGGCAACGTCGCCCGCCTGCTGCAGTGTCGGCGTGCCGTTGAAGGTGACGCAGCCGGCAGCGAGCACGGCCACGGCGCCCAGGAGCGCGAACTTGGTCAACGGACGGACGATGGCGCGGTGCAGCATGGGGACCCCCGAGTGAGCCGCACCCCGTGCGCAGCCATCGGCGAAGCGTAGCCACGATGTCCACCGCCTGCAGTCGAGCGATCGGTGCCCGCGACGGTCCTGAATGTCAATGAAGCGCAGCCGACGCCGGGTCGGCGCCGTCGGTCATCAGGTCGCCCGCATCCGTCGCGTCGTTCGGCCGGCCAGAGCCCGCATGGGTCGGCGAATCGGTGAGCGGCACCTCGCGGATGCCCGCGATGAGCGCGAACGCGATCACCGCGAAGGGCAGGCCCATGAGGAAGACCTCGCCGATCGAGCTCGCGAACGCGTCGACCACCGGCCCGTGCAGCGCGTGGGGCAGCTGCTGGATCTGGTCGGGGCGACCCCGCAGCGAGTCGGCTGACAGGTTCGTTCCGCGCGGCAGCTCCTCCTTCAGGTGGTGCGCCAGCCGGTTGCCGAGCACCGCACCGCCGAGCGCCACGCCGAACGAGCCGCCCATCGACCGCAGGAAGCTCGTCAGCGCCGTCGCCGTCCCGAGCTCCTCGCGCCCCACGGCGTTCTGGACGGCGAGGACGAGCACCTGCATGCACGACCCCAGCCCCGCGCCCATCACCGCCATGTACAGCCACGTCTGCCACTGCGGCGTGCCGGCATCCATCGTCGACATCAACGCGAGGCCGATGGCCAGCACGAGCGACCCGACCAGGGGGTAGCGCTTGTAGTGCCCCGTCTTGGTGATGCGCCGGCCGATCACCGTGGTGGTGGCCAGCAACCCGATCATCAGCGGCAGCAGCTGCAGGCCGGAGTTGGTCGCGCTGCGGTCCTGCACCACCTGCATGAACAACGGGAGGAACACGAGGCCCGCGAACATCGCCAGGCCGACCACGCCGCTCGCGGCCGCGCCGAGCACGGCGACGCGGTTGCGGAACAGGTGCAGCGGCAGCACGGGCTCCTTCGCGCGCCCTTCCACGAACACGAAGACCGCGAGGATGACGAGCGACGCCGCCACCATCCCGAGCGTCTGCGCCGAACCCCACGGCACCTCCACGCCGCCGCGCGTGATGGCGAGCAGCAGGACGCTGACACCGCCGGTGAGCAGTGCGGCACCCAGCCAGTCGATCGAGTGCTGGACGCGATGGCGCGGCAGGTGCAGCACGGTGCTGATGACCATCAGTGCCACGATGCCGATCGGGATGTTGACGTAGAACACCCAGCGCCAGCTGAGGTTGTCGGTGATGAACCCGCCGAGCAGCGGCCCGATCACGCTCGACACCGCGAACAGCCCGCCGAGGTACCCCTGGTAGCGGCCGCGCTGCCGGGCCGGGACGATGTCGGCGATGATCGTCATCGCGAGTGTCATGAGCCCGCCCGCCCCTGCGCCCTGGATGAAGCGGAACGCCACGAGCTGACCCATCGACTGCGCCGCCCCTGCCAGCAGCGAGCCGATGAGGAAGATCGTGATCGCCGCCAGGAAGATCGGCTTGCGGCCGAGCAGGTCGCTCAGCTTGCCGTACAGCGGGGTCGTCACCGTCGAGGCGACGAGGTACGCGGTCACCACCCACGACAGGTGGTTGAGCCCGTGCAGGTCGCCGACGATGGTCGGCAGCGCCGTCGAGACGATCGTCTGGTCGAGGGCGGCGAGCAGCATGCCGAGCATGAGGGCGCCGAAGATCACGAGGATCTCGCGGTGGGTGCGCTCCACCATGTCGTTCTTGCCGGGGACGGGGACGGTGCTCATGTGGCGGGGGCCTCTCGCTCGTAGCTGGCGTGGATGTCGTCGACGAAACGTTCGATGAGTTCGGCGAGCTGCTCGGTGTCGCGCTCGTCCCACGAGGCGAACAGGTCGCGCAGCCAGGCGGCGCGCCCCTCGGAGACGCGCTGCACCACGTCGCGGCCGGCGGCCGTCACGCTGGCGCGCGATGCGCGGGCGTCCGCCGGGTCCGACGTGCGCTCGACGAAGCCGCGCTCCTCCAGCCCGCGCACCTTGCGGCTCACCACCGAGAGGTCGAGCCACAGCTGCGCGGCCAGGTCGGTGAGGCGCACCGGCCCCGACTCGGCGATGCGCACGAGCGCGACGAAGGAGGAGCCGTCGAGCTCCACGCCCGTGAGCTCCTGCATCCGGCGCTGGACGCGACGCGCATCCCCGATGCGCTTGAACGCGCGCATGGAGCGCTCGATCCGGGCGACCGCATCGGTGGGCGGCGCATCAGGCGCGGGGGTGTCCGGGGTGGCTGGCATGACCACACGGTAGCAGGTTGCTTGCAGCACGCAAGTATCCATTGAGGAGCAGACCGTCCGAACTCCGCCCCACTAGGCTCTCCCCCGTGGACCAGCACGCGACCATCCTGCTCGTGATCGGCATCGCCGCCATCGTCGGCGCCCTGCTCACCGTCGTGCCGATCGTGCCCGGCACGCTCGCGATGCCGCTGGCCCTCGCGGCGTGCGGCGCGATCGCCGGGTGGGACCGCACGTCGGCGTGGGACTGGGCGGCGCAGGCCGTGCTCGTCGTCGCCTACCTGCTCGTCGACAACGTGGCCCAGGCGCTGGGGGTGCGCCGCGTCGGTGGCTCCAGGTCGGCGATCATCGGTGGAGCGATCGGCGTGTTCGTCGGGCCGCTGCTGCTCGCCGCGGTGACGGGCCCGCTCGCGCTGTTCATCGGGCCACCCGTCGGCGCGGTGGTCGGCACGCTGCTCGGCGAGGAGCGCGCTCGCCGGCGCCAGGTCGCGCCCGGCGCCCGGCCGGATCGCGCCGGCTACCGTCGCATCGGCGCGGTTGCGCTCATCGCCTTCGTCGTCGGCACCGGCGTCAAGCTCGCCATCGTCGCCGTGCAGGTCGGGCTGCTGCTGCTCGACGTGGCCTGACGGGTCAGGTCGGCAGGTCCGCCTCGGCGGGCACGGCGGGCGGCGGCGCCTGCCGGCTCGCGGCGTTGACAGCCGCGGCGAACAGCCCGAGCACGAGCGCGCCCAGGCCCCACGCCCAGCCGGACGTGTCGGCGGCGATGTCGAGCGCGTCGTCCACCGACCACTCCCCGGGGCCGCTGATGGCGACCGCCACCGCGACCGCGATGATGGCGAGGTTGTACTCGTAGCCGTTGCCCGTCAGCCAGTACCCGGCCTTGAGGTGCACGTAGGCGATGGCGGTCCCCATCACCGACACGATGAGCAGCGCGGCGAGCGGCGTGAGCAGGCCCGCGGCGAAGAGCAGGCCGCCGACGAGCTCCGACAGCGCGCCGAGCGTCGACGCGATGCGCGGCCCGCGGACGCCCATGCTGGCCAGCCACCCGGTGAAGCCCGCCAGGCCGGGGCCATCCCACCAGCCGAACACCTTCTGCGCGCCGTGTGCAGCGAGGGAGAGGCCGAACACCAGGCGCAGGATGAGCAGTGCGAGGTCGAGGTCGTGATCGCTCATGGGAAGCTCCGGCACGTCGAAGTGGTTGCGCTCGCAATCATTCCCACCTCGGGCCCGACCTACTCCTCCGCAGCTGCCGCCTCGAGCCCGGCCGCCGCCGCCAGGAGCCGGTACGAGTGCAGCCGGGCCGCCGGGTCCGGCGCCACCGTCGTGGCCATGACCTCGTCCGCCGCGGTCTCCTCCACCAGTTCGGCGAGGCGTCGCAGCACCTGGTCGGCGGTGCCCACCGCCTGGCGGTCGAGCATCGCGTCCGCCCACGCCCGCTCGTCGTCGCTCCACCGGTAGGCGGCGACCTCCTCGGCCGACGGCAGCACGTCGGGCGCGGCGCCGCTGCGCATGCGCAGGAACATGAGCGCGAACGCATCGGCGATGCCGCGCGCCTCGGGCTCGGTGTCGGCGACCACCACCTGCACCGTCACCATCGCGTGTGGTCGCTCCTGCCGGTTGGAGGGCGTGAACTGCTCGCGGTAGGCGCGCATCGAGGGGACGGTCGCCTCCGGGCTGAAGTGGTGGGCCGTCGCGAAGGGCAGCCCGAGGTGCGCCGCCAGCTGCGCGCTGGAGCCGCTCGATCCGAGCAGCCACACCGGCGGCAGCGCGCCGAACCCGGGCGTCGCGCGCAGCCCGTGCAGGTCGTGGCCGGGCGGGAAGCCCTCCGTGTAACCGTACAGCTCGCCGAGCAGCTCGGGCAGGTCGTGGCCGGAGGCGCCCCCGGCGCGCCGCAGCGCCCACGCCGTGCGCGGGTCAGAGCCGGGTGCACGCCCGATGCCCAGGTCGATGCGGCCCGGGTGCAGCGCCTCGAGCGTGCCGAAGCGCTCCGCCACCATCAACGGCGCGTGGTTGGGGAGCATGACGCCGCCCGAGCCGACGCGGATGCGCTCGGTCTGGGCCGCGACCGTCGCGATGATCACCTCGGGCGCGGAGCTCGCGATGCCCGGCATGTTGTGGTGCTCGGCGTACCAGATGCGCCGGTAGCCGAGCCGGTCGGCCTCGCGCGCGAGCGCGAGGGC
>JAOPYS010000061.1 GCA_025964465.1 Thermoleophilia bacterium | reverse complement strand
CGGCGGCACGCTCACCGGCGTCGGCCGGCGACTGCTCGAGCACGACCCGTCCGTGCAGCTCGAGGCCGCTGAGCCGCAGACGGGCGACCCGATCATGGGGCTGCGCAGCCTCGAGGAAGGCTACACGCCACCAGTGCTCGACGCCTCCCTGCTGGACCGCCGCATCCTCGTCGACAACCGCAACTCGGTGCTCGCCACGCGTGCGTTCGCCCGCGCGGGCATCTTCGCCGGCGTCTCCGCGGGCGCCGCACTTCACGTCGCGCGACGCATCGCGCGGGAGGCCGACGCGGGCTCGACCATCGTGGTGCTCGTCGCGGATTCGGGCTGGAAGTACCTGAGCTCCGGCATCTACGACCGCGAGATCGACGAGCTCGAGCGCGACATGGAAGCCGGGCACTGGTGGTGACGCTCGCGCACGTGGAGGAGGGCGCCTTCGTCGTGTCGGGCGACCTGTTCGGCCGCATGGTCGAGCACGCGCGCGCCGCCACCCCGAACGAGTGCTGTGGCCTGGGCCTCGGCGCGCCCGGCGCCGTCGCGGAGTTCCACCCGCTCGACAACGTGCACGAGACGCCGGTCACGCGGTACGAGATCGCGGCCGCCGACCAGCTGCGACTGCACCTGCGGGCGGAGGACGAGGGATGGGACACGACGCTCGTGTTCCACTCGCACCCGGCGACGGAGCCGTACCCGTCCGCCACCGACCTGGCGCTCGCCGGGTGGCCCGACGCCGTCTACGCCATCCTCGGCCTGGCCGGCCCCGAGCCCCTGCTGCGCGCGTACCGCATCCGCGACGGCGAGGTCGCGGAGCTCGACGTCTCCGTCAGCTGAGGTCGTTGCCGGCCGCCGGCATGTCGCGCGCGGACACCGAATCCACGCCCTCGAGCATCGCGAGGCGTCCGACCATGTCGACCAGCGATTCGTCGGTGGGCAGGCACAGGTCGAAGGCGAGCTTGCGTGTCGGCTTGTCCCCGCGGACCACGCTCGCGGTGAAGTCGGAGACGGTTCCGCTGTGCTTGGCCACCGCGTCGAACACGTCGCCGATCGACGTGGGCCCCGACACGATCACCTCGAGCGGCGTGTGCTCGCCGCGGTTGACGCTGCGGATGCGTCCCGACACCTGTCGCAGCGCGACCAGGATGAGCAGCATGATCACCGTCGTCGCCACGGCGAGCTCGTAGTAGCCCGCACCCGCGGAGAGCCCGATCGCCGCCATCATCCAGAGGCTCGCCGCGGTCGTCAGGCCGCGCACGCCGTCGTCGGAGCGGAAGATCGCACCCGCGCCGAGGAACCCGATGCCCGTGACGATCTGCGCCGCGATGCGGGTCGGGTCGCTGACGATCGCCGGGCGCGTGCCCGTCGGGACCTGGATGTACCAGTCCTGGAAGCCGTAGGCCGAGACGATGGTGAACGCCGCGGATCCCACGCACACGAGCATGTGCGTGCGCAGCCCGGCGGTGCGGTCGCGCCACTCGCGCTCGACGCCGATCACGGCGCCGAGCAGCGCCGCGAGGACGAGTCGCAGGACCAGTTCGAGCTCGGGCAGGTCGGGCGGCTTCATCGCCGGCCCATACCCACGGGTTGCATGCGGGCGAACCTCCCGCTAGCATGTCTCCTACGCCGCGGGGTGGAGCAGTCTGGTAGCTCGTCGGGCTCATAACCCGAAGGTCGCAGGTTCAAATCCTGCCCCCGCTACCTCACAGGGCGGTCCGATCTCCATCGGGCCGCCCTTGTCGTATTCCGAGCCAACCTGCGCGATTCGTGCCGTCGACCGAATCCGGGGTGGTTAGCCGTGCGAACGATGCCCATAAGGAAACCGTCATCGGTGC
Organism: Thermoleophilia bacterium; assembly: GCA_025964465.1. Classification (GTDB taxonomy): domain Bacteria; phylum Actinomycetota; class Thermoleophilia; order Gaiellales; family SKUG01; genus JAGQUL01. Next base: position 7,750 of record JAOPYS010000061.1, on the reverse strand, counting down.
GTGCCACTCATCGGCTCGCACCAACCTCATCGACAAGGGACACATCATGGACACGACCACCCGTACCGCCAGCCCTGCGCTGATGTACGCACGCATCTTCGGCGTCGTACTCACGCTCGTCGGCATCCTCGGCCTCATCGTCAACACGAGCCAGGACTCCGTGGAGCCGCTGCTGGGCTTCGACGTCAACCTCACCCACAACTTCGTCCACCTCGCCACGGGCGTGCTCGGGCTGATCGCGGGCTTCGCGGTCCTCTCGTTCGCTCGGCCGTACGCGCTGATCCTCGGTGTGGTCTACACCGCGCTCGGCATCTGGGGCCTCGTGCACGGCGACGGCTTCGACCCGTTCGGCATCATGGGCAGCATCAACATGGCGGACAACTTCCTCCACCTCGCCATCGGCGTGGTCGGCATCGGCGCCTGGGTCGCGTCGCGCGAGGTCACTCGCGAGCGCACCGTCTGACCTGACACACCCCGCTCCACCACGCACCACGTTCGGCGGGCGTCCCTCGGGGCGCCCGTCGTCGTGGTACCGTCGCTGCGCCCGTGAACACGCTCGACCTCCTCATCCTCGTCGTCGTCCTGGCCCTCGCAGCGCTCGGCTACGCGCAGGGGTTCATCGTCGGGGCCGCGTCGCTGTTCGGGCTGGTGCTCGGCGGGGTGGTCGGCACGCGCGTCACGAGCACGCTGGTCGAGCGAGCGTCCAACGACCCGGCCGCCTCTGCGTGGGCGCCGATCATCGGCCTGGCCGTCGGGGTGCTGATCACGATCATCGGCGCGATGGCGATGCAGGACCTCGGCGCGGCCGCGCGACGGCGCGTCGATGCCGACGACCACGCCGCCGTCGACCACCTGCTCGGCGCCGCGCTGCTCGCGGTCGTGGGGCTGCTCCTGGCGTGGTTCGCCGCGGCCTCCACCATCGGCGTGCCCCAGGCCCGGGCGCTGCGCCCGCAGATCGTCACCTCGAGCATCATCCAGCGGCTCAACTCCGTGCTGCCCGACGCGGGCCCGATCGTGGGCGTGCTCGCGTCCTACGATCCGTTCCCCACCTTCGACGGTGGGCGGATCGAGATCGACGCGCCCGACCCGCAGCTGCCTCGTGATCCCGAGGTCGCGGATGCGTCGCGCTCGGTGGTCCGGGTCGTGGGCACCGCGTGCGGCTACCGCATCACGGGCACCGGCTGGGTCGCGGCGGCGGGGTTCGTCATCACCAACGCGCACGTCGTCGCCGGGCAGGCCGACACCGCGGTGCAGCTGCGCGGCCAGGGCAAGCTCATCGACGCGGACGTCGTGGCGTTCGACGACGTCAACGACCTCGCCGTGCTGCGCGTGTCGGGGCTCGACCTCACGCCGCTCCGGGCGGTGCCGCGCGTCGCCAAGGGCGAGGCCGGAGTGGTGCTCGGGTACCCCGAGAACCGCGGCTTCCAGGCCACGGCGGCGCGCTTCAGCGACGAGCGGCGTGTGCGGGGGCAGGACATCTACGGCGACGGCGACGCCGAACGGCGGGTCACGAGCTTCCGCGGCCTGGTCCGGCACGGCAACTCGGGCGGCCCGCTGGTGGACGGCAACGGGCGCGTGCTCTCGACCGTGTTCGCGTCGACCGTCGGCGAGAAGGTCAAGGGCGGCTACGGCATCCCGAACGACCTCGCCGCGCAGGCCCTGGAGCGCGCCCGACGCGTGCCCGCGGACTTCGCGGTCCGCACCGGCCCCTGCATCGAGTAGCGCGGCTCACGCCGACCGGGTCCAGCCTCGCGTGCAGCGTCGCAGGTGGTACAGGTCGGCGTAGCAGCGGGCCCGCGCCGCCAGCGGCGTGTCAGGGATGCCCATGGCGTCGAGGAGCGCCTCGCCGAGGTGGTGGCTGAGCACGCCGTAGTCGATGGCCGGGTCGCCGTGCGCGATCCCCCCGAAGTCGAGGATGGCCGCGCGTTCGCCGTCGAGGAGCAGGTTCTCGGGCTTGAGGTCGACGTGGACCACGACAGGCTGCGGAGGCGGTCCGAGCGACCACGCCGCCTCGAAGCGCTCCAGCAGGCGGCCGGGATCGAACCCGAGGGGCCGTCGTGCCGGAACCGCGGAGCACGTGCGGATCGATGCGCGCATCCAGGCCGCGTCGAGCTGGTCGACGGGGTCCGGGATCAGGTCGACCGGCACCGCGTGCAGGGAGGCGACGGTCGATCGCAGCTGCCGTGCCACGCCGACGCGGACGCCAGGTCGCAGGCCCGCCCACGCGGCTCGGTCGAGCGGTCGTCCGGGCAGGAGGGCGTACACCGTGCCGCGCTCGGTCCACGCCAAAGGGCGTGGCACGGCGGCGTCGACTGACATCGCGCGAAGGGCCGCGACCTCGTTGCGGTGCCAGCGGGCGGCCTCGGGAGTCCTGGACGTCCGGATCACCCACTGCTCGTCGACGACCACGACGTGGTTGTCCTGGCCCTGGGCCGGGCGACGGAGGCTGACGTCGGTCGCGTCCGTGACGTGCGCGAGCAAGTCGCGCTGTGCCTCGTCGAGCTGTGGGTCGCCGTTGGCCTCGGGGCCCGTCATGCGTCGAGCATACGCCGGGGTCGGTGCGCGGGCGCGCGAACGCGTAGGGTCCGCACCATGGCTTCCCCCGAACTGATCCACACCTGTTACCGCATCGGCGAGATCGACCGCTCGGTCGCCTTCTACCGCGCCCTCGGCTTCGAGGAGCGTCGCCGGATGGCGATCGGCGACAGCGCCACCAACGTCTTCATGGGCCTGCCCGGCGACGGTGACCGACTCGAGCTGACGTACAACCACGGCGTCTCCGACTACGAGCTCGGCACCGGGTACGGCCACATCGCGGTCACCACCGGTGACATCGCCGCCACGCTCGCCGAGCTCGCCGAGCAGGGCATCGAGGCGGAGAAGCCGCCGTACCGCGTGCGCGAGGGCGGATCGCTGCTGTGCTTCGTCCGCGACCCCGACGGCTACCGGATCGAGCTGATCGAGAAGTCGTGAGGTCCGCGCGTCACGCGGTGTAGGCCCATGTGCCCCAGACCTGCGTCTCGCCGGCTGCAGCCGTCCAGCCGATGACGAATGCCGCCTTCTTCAAGGACGGTGTCGCGTAGCCGACAAGGGTGGCGGCACCGACGTTCTGCGTGCCGCTGAGGTACAGGCAGACCTTGCCCGTCGGCGCCGTCGGAGCAGGAGCGCTGCCCAGGCACGAGGCGTCGGGGTCTCCGATGAACGCGCTCGCCGCCGCCGAGAAGTTGATCGTGGTGTCTGCCAGCGCCGTGGTCGCTGAGCCCGGAAGCATGATCGTGTGCCCGATGTCACTCCCACCGGGGCCGTCGAACAGGAACGGGCCGGTCACGGTCGTGCCTGCCGGGATCGGGTCCCACGCGGAGAAGCCACGAGCGCCAACGGCGCCGGATGCGCCCCCGGGGCCGATCGGGCCCGTCCCGCCGTCCGTGCCCCCGGCGCCGCCGGGTCCCGCGGCTCCGGTCGCCCCGGTCGTGCCGGTCGTGCCCGCAACGCCGGCCACGCCCCGCTTGCCGCGCAGTGCGGTCACGGCGGCCCTGGACAGGTCGATCGTGCCGAGGGAGCGGTCTCGCACGTCGATGCCGCGCACGCCCAGCCTGCCGTTCGCGAGGTCCCGCGACTGCACCGAGCCGTCCTTGATGCCTGCGCCCGTGAGCTGGGTCGCGGCGTACGCCGTACCGCCCCCGAGTGCCACCAGCAGCGCGAGGCTCGAGGTGACGTTGGCGAACTTGAGGTGTCGCGAGATGCGCATGGGGCTCCGATGGAGCGGGAACGCGGCTGCCGTCGGCGCCGCCGCCGCAGCGACCACACTACTCCTCGTCGAGCCGCGGACCGTTCCGCGAACGAATCGGATGTGCTCCGTCGGCTACTCGTGCTCCCAGTAGACGACCCGCTCGGCGCGGCGGGTCACGAACCGGGCGCCGCCGTCCTGCGACACGACGATCCCCAGTGCACCCGGCATGGTGTTCACGAACCGGTAGGCGGAGCGGTGACGCGTCCCCTCGCGCGTCGCGGGCTCCTCCCGCAGGTCGTCACCCTCCAGGTCGAGCGCGCGGTGCACGACGGGTACGGCGGGCAGCTCACCGGAGATCTCGGCCCCGAAGCCCACGATGTCCATGTGCGTGTTGAGGACGACCGCACCGTCGACGGAGGCGAGGTCTGCGATCAGGCCGGCGAGCTCGTACCAGGACTCGTCGAGCCACGCGACCTGCTGGTCCATCAGCCCCTGGAAGTCCTCCCACGAGATCGACGACCGCCCCGCGGCTGCGTGCAGGGGGGCGACCGTGTCGAGGATCTCGCCGAGCAGCCCGCTGAAACGTTCACGTGCGGGCGTCTTGGCGAACCGGTACTTGATGTCCAGGTGCGCGTCGGTGCCGTCGAGCGCCGCGTCGGGGGCGAAGAGGAGCGTGCCGCCGTGGCGGCCCTGGCGCATGATCGCCACGACCCGCTTGACCATCTGCTCGCCGATGAGCCGCGCCAGCTCGCGTTCGGGGACGGCCCAGGTCTCTCCGCGCCGGGCGGCCGCCTCGCGCGCCTTCGCGTGCCGGCCGTTGAGCGCATCCTGCAGCGTCCGGAAGTCCGCGTGCAGCCAGCTCGCGTCGAACACGTCGAACCGCGACCGGGTGAGTCGTCCACCCTCGAGCCGGCCCACGAGCTCGCAGCCGCAGCGCGCCTCCAGGCTTCCGGGTGCGAGGACGTGCACGATCGGTCGGTGTGGCAGCTCGGGTCCGCCACCACGCCCGCCGACCACGTCGTGCAGCCAGCGTGCGCCTTGGTCGATGAGGCCCCAGATGCGCAGCTCCCCGTGCGCGTCGGCGTGCACTCCGATGAGCGTGCGCTGGAAGTCGGCGGCCGCTGACAGGCGCCGGAGCGCGCGCGGCGTGAAGTCGATGGGCGCGGCGAGGTCGAGCCGGTGGAGCTCGCGGGGCGGGCCGCCCTCCGCGCTGATGCTGTCCGGGTCGGCAAGCAGGGCTCGGAACGTGATCGACCGCCCCTCCTCACTCAGCAGGCTGGCCTGGTAGCACGTCGCGTAGAGGCGCTGGAGCTGATCCGGGTCCGGCGCGTCGCACGGCCACCGCTCCAGGACGAAGTCGGTGAGGTCGCGCGGGTGGGCGTACTCCTGTGCGCTCATGGCGACGGTGTACCCGCTCCGCCGTTCGTGCGCGGCCTGCGCTGCGCCGCGACGAGCGCGACGACCGCGGGTAAGGTGGAGACGTGGAGTCTGCCGCGAACGCACCGAGCACCTCACCAGCGTCGATCGACGGCTCGTGACGTCGGAGCCTGCGTCGGTGCGCATCAGGCTGGGCCAGCTGAGCGAGCAGGCCGCGCTGGAGGAGCTGCAGCGCCGGGCGTCACTCGCCAACGAAGGTGACCGGGCAGCCATCCTGGCCGACCCAGGCATGATCGTCCTGCCCGCGTCGCAGCTGGCCGCCGGTCAGGTGTTCGTGGCAGAACACGCGGGGGTGCGCGTGGGTTTCGCTGCAGTGCTGGACCGGGCCGACGGCGACACCGAGCTGGACGGGTTGTTCGTCGAGCCGCGGTCGTGGCGGGGTGGCGTGGGTCGCCAGCTCGTCGACCGGGCGGTCCGGTACGCGGAGGAGCACGGCGCCCAGGCGCTGCACGTCATCGGCAACTCGCACGCGGCGGGGTTCTACGGGGCGTGCGGTTTCGAGCACTCGGGTGTGGAGGAGACCGCGTTCGGGGTGAGTGCGCGGCTGCGGATGCCGCTCCGGTCCGCGTGATCGCTCACGGCCGTGTCGGCTGGATCTCCATCGCGACGATCGTGTCCCCGTCGAAGGTGTAGACGTGCTCGACCGTGGCGTCGTCGAGGACCGCGCCGGCGAGGTCCTTCACCACCTGGTGGACCTGGACGACGAACCGCCCGTCCGCTGCGCGGTCGATGCCCGTCGGGAGCACGTGGGGATCGATCTCCGCCCACTGCTCCTCCCAGTACGCGCGGACGGCGTCGGGCCCGCGCACGACCCCGCCCTTGAAGGCACGTGGCCACGTCACGTCGGGCGACATGCGCTCGGTCGCGTACGGGCTGTCGCGGCGGTTGAACGCGGCGTACAGGGCGTGGATCTGCTCGGTCGGCGTGCGATCGGTCATGCGGACTCCATTCATGTAACGATAGTTACACGATAGCATGGCGTCATGGCACGCACCGTGGACCTGGCGCATCGATCCGACCTGGCGGAACGGGTGGCGGCCCAATTCGTCCTCGACGGGACCGACGCCGCCTCGCTGCGGGATCTCGCCGCCGAGGTGGGAGCCAGCGCACGCATGCTGGTCCACCACTTCGGCACCCGCGAGGCGTTGGTCGGCGCCGCGCTGGAAGTCGCGCGCGAATGGCAGCTCGCCGCTGCGCGGGAAGCGATCGTTCCCGGCCCCGATGCCGTCGCGGTGCTGGGCTCGGTGTGGGCGTGGTTCTGCCGGGAGGACACGCGCCGGTACTTCGCGCTCTTCACCGGCGTGGCAGCGCGCGAACGCGCTCGCCCGGTGCACGAGCGACGCTTCGCCGCCCGCCTGGGCTCCGAGTGGCGGCCGCTGTTCGAGGACGTGTTCCGAGCGGACGCCCGGCTCGCCGCGGATGCGCCGGAGCTCGCGCAGGTCGTCATCGGCGTGCTGCGCGGCTTCGCGCTCGACCTCGACGACGGCGGCGGGGAAGCCGAGGCCGCATTCGCGGTGTTGGTGGAATTGGTCGCCCGACGCCGCGACGGGTAGGGACCGCGCATGTCCACCTTCCCCGACCGTCCCAACTCGGCCCTGCTCGTGATCGACGTGCAGGAGGGAGTCGTCGCCGAAGCGCATGCGCGCGACCAGGTGGTTGCGAACGTCGCCACGCTCGTGGACCGGGCGCGAGCTGCCGGCACGCCCGTCGTGTGGGTGCAGCACGAGGAGGAGCCGCACCTGCCGCGCGACAGCGACGCGTGGCGGATCGTCCCCGAGCTCGAGCCTCGCGCCGACGAGCCGGTCGTCGCCAAGGGGTACGGCGATTCGTTCGAGGCGACACGGCTGGAGGAGGTCCTTGCGGAGCTGGGAGTGGGGCGCCTCTTCATCGCCGGTGCGCAGGCGGACCAGTGCATCCGGGGAACCCTCCACGGCGCCCTCGTGCGCGGCTACGACACGTGGCTCGTGTCGGACGCCCACACGACGGAGGACCAGTCCGAGTACGGCGCACCGCCCCCTGAGCAGGTGATCGCCCACACGAACCTGTACTGGCAGTACGAGAGCTCCCCCGGGCGCGAGGTGGGCACGGTCGATACGCGCTCCGCGAGCTTCGGGGCCTGACGGCGGTGGCGGGCCCCAGCGCGGTCGCGCGGTAGGGTGAGGCGCATGGATGACGCCCCGGCGCAGCTCGACCCCACCACTGCCAACCCGCGCGAGTTGATGCAGGCCCTGCTGCCCGCCGCCCGCGCCGAGTACATCAAGGCGTGGGAGTTCCTCGCCGACCCGGCGACCCCGCTCGACCGCCGCCGCATCGCGCGGACGCGCGCGACGGCCATCGCGGCCGACCACAAGGTGGTCGCCGACTTCCTGCGCGAGCGCGAGGCGAAGCTCGCCGGCGACGACCTGCTCAACGCGCGTCACCTGGCCGGCGAGCTGGAGCGACACGTCGAGGCGCTGGAGAAGATGGCGACGATCTCGGTGATCGGCCTGAACGAGGCCGCGACCCTGCGCCCCGAGGCGCTCGGCTGTGGCAAGCGCTACCGCGACACCACGCGCTCGACCGGCGACGCCGGGTCCGCGTCGC
>JAOPYS010000056.1 GCA_025964465.1 Thermoleophilia bacterium | reverse complement strand
GCAAGGCGCTGACGCCGGACGCCGTTGCCGGGATGCGGGCCGTGGGCATCGACCCCTCGGCGCTCCTGTCACCGGCGGGCCTGACGATCTCGGCCGAGGAGGCGGACGACCTGCTCGTCGCGGGCTTCCCGCCCAACGCGCCGTCCAAGGTGGTGCCGGCGCTCAACGGCGACGTGGACACGCTCGGCGACTCGGACTCGTACCGCTCCGTCGTGAAGGCCGCCAAGCCGCCGAAGGAGGTCGGCCAGTACGGCTACATCGACCTGGGCGCGTACGTCGAGGCCATCTTCACCGCGATCTCCGCGGACTCGCCGCAGGCCGCGCGGGCGCTGCCGACCGTGCGCAACAACCTCGCCGACGTGCCCGGCGTGCTCACCTGGACCACGCGCGAGACCTTCGACGGTCACGAGGTCGGCGTCGCCGAGACCGTGGTCCCGATCCTCAAGTAACCGCCTCCAAGGCACTATGAGTACGTCCTGAACGCTGAGCGTTCACGGCGTACTCATGGTGCGAGGGGTCGGGGTCAGGGCTGCTTGAGCAGGGCCTGCACGGTGCGGAACTCGCCGGAGCCGGCGGCGCCGCACCAGTCGAGGAGCACGGCCTCGACCGTGGTCTCGTGCGCGCCCGCGCGGGCGAGCGAGCGCACGGCCACGTCACGGTGCAGGGCCGAGCGCGCCGCGACGGCATCGACCGGCAGGTGCACGGCGCGGCTGGCGGACAGCAGGGCGAGCGTCGTTTGTCGCACGCACACGTGCGCCTCGATGCCGACCACTACGACGTGGCGCGCGGCGCGCACCTCCGATGGCAGCTCTTCCCATCCCGCCGCCGAGGTCGCGTCGAACTCGAGCTTCTCCACGCACGCCGCGTGTGGGCCCATCGCGTCGACGAGCTCCGGCACGGTGGCGCCCAGGCCCTTCGGGTACTGCTCCGTCCGCGCGATCGGCACGCCGAGGATGCGCGCGCCCTCGAGCAGGCGCCGGATCTCGCGCACCATCGAGGCGAACCCCTCCGCGTGGTCGCGGAACCCCGACTGCACGTCGACCACGAGCACCGCCGACGCCTCGCGCTCGACGATCGCCGGGTGGCTGCGGTCGTTCAGCACGCGGCCAGCACCTCGCGCTCGCGCGCCGGGTCGAGGGGGTCCTCCGGAGGATCGGTGACGCCCTGCACCCACCGCAGCACCGGCGCGAGCGTCTCGGTGAGCGGTCGCGCCTCGAAGCCGAAGACCTCCTCCAGCAGCGTCGTGTCCGCGGTCACCATGGCGTCGCACTCCATGTCGGGCGGGATCCACGCCGGCAGCTGTGACCACGGCTCCACGTCGTGCTCGGCGAGCAGCTCGCGCGGCGCGTGCACGACCGTCGCCGGCTCGATGCCGGCGTCGCGCACCACCTGCACGCAGGCCGCCAGCAGCGACCCGATCGTCTGCGACCCGCGCGCGGGGGCCGCGTTGTACACGCCGGGGATGCGCTCCTCGATCGCCTGCAGCACGAGCTCGGCCAGGTCCTGCGCGTCGATGACCTGCACGGGAGCGTCGGCCGGCGGGGCGAGCACCGTCCCGCCGCGCGCCACGCGCGCCAGCCAGCGCGGCGTGCGCCACGTCCAGTCGTGCGCGCCGGTGATGAGCACGGGGCGCAGCACGGTGGCGCGCGACTGTCGTTGCACCGCCTCCAGCAGCAGGCGCTCGGCCGCCGCCTTGGCCGGCGCGTACCAGTCGTAGCTGAACTCCACGTGCGGGTCCGTGCACGCCGCCAGCTCCACCACCGGGTCGTCGAAGGTGGCGACCGGGTCCGATTCGCGCGGCCCGCGCACGTTCTGGTCGGCGTAGGCCGACACCGACGACAGCTGCACCCACCACGGGCTACCCACGTCCAGCACGCGCACGGCGTCGGCGACCCACGCCGGCACGCGCGCCGACACGTCGACGATCGCGTCGTAGGGCCCGTTGGCCAGCAGCGCGGCGTGCCCCTGCGCCCGGTCGTGGACCAGGTCGAGCAGGCGCGGGTCGTCGAGCTCCGGCAGCGTGTCGCTGCGCCCGCGGTGGACGGCGACGACGGCGTGCCCGCGACGCAGCGCGGCGAGCGTGATGGCCGTGCCCGAGAGGCCTGTGGCCCCGAGGATGAGGATTCGCATGGGCGTCACGTACCCGGCACGGGCGAGGCCCAACGGGGTGCTGCCCGGGCGCCGGGCGTGGAAGCTTGGATCCTGTGGCACAATGGAGGCATGGAGACCACCAAGGCCGCACCCGTCACCCTCACCGAATCGGCGATCGCCAAGCTCACGGCGTTGCTGCAGGAGGATCCCGAACCGCAGCAGTCGCTGCGCATCGCGGTGACGGGCGGGGGCTGTTCCGGCTTCCAGTACGCGCTCGGGTTCGATACCGAGCAGCACGACGACGACCTGCTCTTCCAGGAGGGCAGCGTCCGCGTGATCATCGACGAGACGAGCGCCGAGTACCTCAACGGTGCGGTCGTCGACTTCCAGGACGGCCTGCAGGGCAAGGGCTTCGCGATCGAGAATCCCAACTCCACCGGCTCCTGCGGCTGCGGCCAGAGCTTCAGCTGCTGAGCCTGCGCGCGTGAGCGCGATGCGGCGCGGGTAGCGTCGCTGGGTGGAGGACGAGCCCGCGATCGAACGACCCGTGGTGCTGCCGCTGGGTGGCACCGCACACCGCACGGCCGATCGCCCGGCCGGGCCCTGGCTGCTGCTGGTCGTGCCGGTAGCCGGTGCGGCGCTGATGGCGTACGAGATCGTCGGCAGCCGCCTGCTGGCCCCCTTCTTCGGCAACTCCACGTTCGTGTGGGGCAGCCTGATCAGCGTGTTCCTGGGTGCCCTCGCGCTGGGCTACGCGATCGGCGGGCGCCTCGCCGACCGTCGCCCTACCGCGGGCGCGCTGGCCACCATCCTCGCCTGCAGCTCCCTGCTCGTCGGCGCGACCGTGCTGTTCGCCGAGCCGCTGCAGCGCGCGATCATCGACGTCGACCTCGGGCTGCGCACCAACCCGCTCGTGGCGAGCGTCGCGCTGTTCGGGCCGGCGAGCGTGCTGATGGGGATGGTGTCGCCGTACGCCGTGCGCCTACGCGCGGGTGACCTCGCCTCGCTCGGACGCACGGCCGGGTCGCTGTACGGGCTCTCCACCGCGGGCTCGATCGCCGGCACGATCGCCGCGTCGTTCTGGCTCGTGCAGAGCTTCGGCTCGGAGGCGACGGTGCTCGCCGTGGGCGTGGCGCTCGCGGCGTGCGCGCTGCTCACCGCGTTCGCCGGGCGGGCCAGCGGCCTCGTCTGCTCCGGCGCGAGCGTGGCGATGGTGGTGCTGCTCGTGCTCGTCGGGGCGGGCGCCGGCACGGCGGAGGACGGCGGCAGCTTCCACTCGGTCGGCTCGGGCTACTCGCCCGTGTTCCGCGCCGGCGGCTACCGCCCCGACTTCACCCCCACGCGCGACGGCAAGCTGCGGGCCAAGGCCGACTCCAGCTACCACCGCATCCGCGTGGTCGACTACGGCGCCGGGGAGATCGGGGAACGCCCCGCGCGCGTGATGCACTTCGACAACTCGCTGCAGGCCGCCGCCCCGCTCGATGGCGGGAAGCCCGACGTCACCGGTCCGCCGCTGTTCGGCTACCTGCGCGGCTTCGACCTGGTGCCGGCGATCGAGCCCGACGCCGACCGCGTGCTGCTCGTCGGGCTCGGCAGCGGCGCCGCGGCGATGCGCCTGCACGAGCTGCGCCCGAAGCTGCGCATCGACGTGGTCGAACTCGACCCGAAGGTGGTGGAGCTCGCCCGTCGCTGGTTCGGCTACCGCGACTCGGAGACCGGCAACGACCGCATCGTCACGCACGTCGGCGACGGCCGTTCGTGGCTCGCCGCGCGCGACGACGACGAGCGCTACGACGCGATCGTCCTCGACACGTACTTCGCCGACTCGATCCCCTTCCACCTGACCACACGCGAGTTCCTCCAGCTCGTGCGCCGCCACCTCGAGCCCGGCGGGGTCGCGGCGGCGAACCTGATCGGTGCGGTGGAGGGCCCGCGGTCGGAGCTGCTGCGCTCCATGCGCCGCACGTGGGCCGACGTCTTCGACGACGTCGTGCTCTACCCCGTCCCCAACGCGGATGGCGCGCTCGACCTGCGCGCGTTCTCCAACATCGAGCTGTTCGCCGCCCGCACGCGTGGCGTGCTGCCGTCACGGGGCGGCGAGGGGCCCCTGTTCGAGGCTGCCCACCTGTCCGGCACCGGCGCCGCGG
>JAOPYS010000039.1 GCA_025964465.1 Thermoleophilia bacterium | reverse complement strand
TGATGCGCTGCGCCTCGCCGCCCGAGAGCTCGGTCGCGGGCTGGCCCAGGCGCAGGTAGCCGAGCCCGACGTCGCGCAGCGTGACGAGGCTGCGGTGCACGCTGCGCTCGCCGTCGAACGCGTCGACCGCCTCCTCGACCGTGAGTGCCAGCACGTCGGCGACGGAGCGCCCCTGCCACCGCACCTCGAGGGTCTCGGCCGCGTAGCGCGAGCCGGCGCAGTCGGGGCACGGCGCGTAGGTGCCGGGGAGGAAGAGCAGCTCCACGGCCACGAACCCCTCGCCCTGGCACGTGGGGCAGCGCCCCCCCTCGACGTTGAAGGAGAAGCGCCCGGCACCCCAGCCGCGGGCCTTCGCTTCGTACGTGGCCGCGAACAGCGTGCGCACGCCGTCGAACAGGCCGGTGTAGGTGGCGAGGTTGGACCGCGGCGTGCGCCCGATCGGGCGCTGGTCGACGATGACGAGACGGCTGACCGCATCGAGGCCCGTCGCGGTCACGCCGGAGGCGACGTCGACCTCGACCGTGGGCGGCGCGTCGTCCTCGGCCTCCTCCTCGTCGGCGGCGCGGTCCTGCCCGAGGTGGGCGGCGACGACGTCGGCGAGCACGCGGGTGACGAGCGTCGACTTACCCGACCCCGAGACGCCCGTGACCGCCGTGAACACCCCGAGCGGGAAGGTCACCGACAGGTCGTCCAGGTTGTGACAGGTGACGCCTGAGAGCTCGATCGAGCCGGACGGGATCCGCGCATGGCGGGGCCCGGGAGCGCGACCCGCGGGATCAGGGAAGAGGTAGCGGCGGGTGATGGAGCGCTCCACTTCCGCAAGCCCTGCGGGCGGGCCGCTGTGCAGCACCTCGCCGCCACCCTCGCCGGCGCCCGGCCCGACGTCGACGATCCAGTCCGCCCGTCGCGCCACGCCCATGTCGTGCTCCACGACGAACAGCGAGTTGCCGGCCGCGCGCAGCTGCTCGAACACGTCGAGGAGTGGCGCGGCGTCGGCCGGGTGCAGCCCCGCGCTCGGCTCGTCGAGCACGTACACGACCCCGAACAGGCCGCTGCGCAGCTGGGTGGCCAGGCGCAGGCGCTGCAGCTCGCCCGCCGAGAGCGTCCCCGCCGCGCGGTCGAGTGCGAGGTACCCGAGCCCGAGCGCGACCAGCGCGTCGACGCGGGCGACCAGGTCGCGCGAGATGCCGACGGCCGGGTCCTCGTCCACGTCCGCGCGCTCGCCCGTGGGGCGCAGCACGTCGGCGAGCTCGCGCAGCGGGAGGGCGCCGAGCTCGGCGATCGACCGCCCCGCGAACCGGACGGCCAGCGCGTCGGCGCGCAGCCGCGCACCGCCGCAGGCCGGGCAGGGGGTCGTCTCCACGAAGGCGAGCGCGCGCCGCCGCTGCGCCGCGCTCGGCGACATCGTCAGCGCCTTCATCACGTAGCGCCGCGCGCTCATGAACTGGCCCTGGTACGGGCGGTGGCTGCGCGTGTGGTCGCGCACGGGGACGACCGTCACCACGGGCTGCTCGTCGGTGAACAGGATCCAGTCGCGCGTCTCCTGCGGCAGCTCCGCCCACGGCAGGTCGATGTCGTGGCCGAGCACCGCGAGGATGTCGCGCTGGTTCTTGCCCTGCCACGCGCCCGGCCACGCGGTCACCGCGCGGTCGCGGATGCTGAGCGTCGGGTCGTGCACCAGCGACGCCTCGGTCACGTCGTGGCGGACGCCGAGGCCGTGGCAGACGGGGCACGCGCCGACCGCGGTGTTGGGGGAGAAGGCGTCGGAGTCGAGCTGCACCGCCTCCGTCGTGTAGGTCGAGCCGTCGGGCCGCTCGCCCGCGCGCGAGAAGAGCATGCGCAGCAGGTTGGAGAGCGTGGTGATGGTGCCGACGGAGGAGCGCGATCCGGGCGTGCCGCGCCGCTGCTGGAGCGCCACCGCCGGGGGCAGGCCCTCGATCGATCCGACCCGGGGCGCCCCCACCTGCTGCAGGAGCCGCCGGGCGTAGGGCGCGATCGATTCGAAGTAGCGGCGCTGCGCCTCGGCGTAGATCGTGTCGAAGGCGAGCGAGCTCTTGCCCGAGCCCGACACGCCGGTGAAGACGACGAGGGCGCCACGTGGGATGTCGACGTCGACGCCGCGCAGGTTGTGGACGCGCGCGTCGCGGACGCGGACGCAGGAGCCGTCGGGGTTCGGGTCGGAGGTCACCCGGTGCCCGTACCCGATTTCGCGTGCGTCCCGCGCGCGCCGCCGTACGGAGGTCGGCCGCCCCGGTGAGTGCAACCACGATCCCCGTGAGGAGGATCGGTGTGACACTCGCCGGCGTCGGGCTCGCTGAGTGCGACCAGGATGCTCGTGAGCGGTATCGGGGTGACACTCATGGGTCGGGGCGTGTGGCGCGTGCGCCGGGGTGCCCCGGCGACAGCCGGTCAGCCCACGACGGTGCCGGCGCGGGTGACCTGAGCCTGCAGGACGCGGATGTGGCCGGCGCGGAAGCCCGCCTCGCAGTAGGCGAAGTAGTACTCCCAGCTGCGCCGCAGCCGCCGGCCGTAGCCGCGCGCCTCCAGCTCGGCCTCGGCGGCCAGCAGGCGCTCGCGCCACGCGCGCAGCGTGGGCCCGTAGTGCTGGCCGATCTCGCGCAGCTCGTGCAGCTGCAACGTGGTCGACCGCGTCATCGTGCGCGTCAGCACCGTCTGGGTCGGCAGCATGCCGCCCGGGAAGACGTAGCGGCGGATCCACCCCTTCGACCGAAGCTGGCGGGCGTAGTCGCGGTCCTGGAACGCGATCACCTGCACGAGCGCGCGCCCCTCCGGCGCCAGCCGCGCGTCGAGCGTCCGGAAGAAGCGCGGGTACTCCTTCGCGCCCACTGCCTCGAGCATCTCGATCGAGACGATCCGCGAGAAGGTGCCCTCCACGAGCCGGTAGTCGCGCAGCTGCACGTCGACGAGGTGGTCGAGCCCCGCGGCGCGGATGCGCTGCACCGCGTACTCGTGCTGGCGCTCGCTGATCGTCACCGCCGTCACCTTCGCGCCGCGCGTGCGCGCCACGTGCTCGGCGAACCCGCCCCACCCGCAGCCGATCTCGAGCACGTGATCTGCCGCGGTGATCTCGAGCTGCTCGCAGATGCGCTCGTACTTGGTCAGCTGCGCCTGCAGGAGGTCGCCGTCGCCGTCCTCGAACATCGCGCACGAGTAGGTCATGGACGCGTCGAGGAAGCACTCGAAGAAGTCGTTGCCGAGGTCGTAGTGGTAGGCGATGTGGCGCTTGGCCGACCGCAGGCCGTTGCTGCGCTGCCACGCCGGCAGCAGCCGCTGTGCCCGGCGCAGGAACCCGAGCACGCCGCGGTTGCCCGCGGCCGCGACCGACCGGGCCAGCACCTCGAGCGGCAGCGCCGGGTCCGGGCTCGTCCACTGGTCGAGCACGAACGCCTCGCCGAACCCGCGCTGGCCGCGCGCGGCGACCTGCTCGAACGCGCGCTCGTCGAGCACCTCGATGCGACCGCGCAGCGGCGCCTCCGGGTCGCCGCCAGCGAGGTTGCTGCCATCCGGCAGCGCCAGGTCGAGGTGGCCCCCGTCGACGGCGCGCAGCATCCGCGGGAGCAGGAGCCGCCGGAACCCGCTCGCTCGCAGCCGGGCCCGCGGCGTCGGGATGGGCACGAGCCGCTCGGGGTGCTCGGTGACCGGGAGCGGCGCGACGCCGCCGTCGTCGGCGGTCGGTGCGGTGCGCGTGTACGTCATGGTCGTGCCTCCTCGTGGCCGAGTCGTGGTGTCCAGCGCGGGGGTCGGCGGAACACCGCTCCGCGTCGCCAGAGCCGCAGTGCCTGCACGTGGATGAGCGCCGTGCTGCGTACGCCCTGCGTACCCGCGCCGAGCCCGGCGACGAGCAGCGAGCGTCGCGTCAGCGGCGCGAGGCGGCCCTGCACGACCGCGACGAGGCGGTCGCCGTCGGGCGCGGTGAAGGCGATCCGCGCCACGAGGCGCTCTCCCCGCGACGGCGCTGCGCGTGGTGCGTCGATCCACACGTCGTACTCCCCGCGGGTGGGGAGGAAGGGTGACACGTGGAATTGCTTGTCGACCGTCGCGCGGACCGGGCCGCTCGCCTCGCTCGCGTCGACCACGTACGGGTGCGACTGGCCGTAGGTGTTGTGCACGTCGAGCACGACGTGGGCGAGCTGTCCCGCCGGCGTGAAGCAGTACCACAGCGTCAGCGGGTCGAACCCGACCCCGAACGAGCGCAGCGTCACCAGGCCGAGCACCGTTCCGCCCGGCGCCGGTCGACCGTGGCGCTCCAGGCACGACTCCACCCGCTCGCGCAGCGTCGTCCCGGCCTCGGTGGCGAGGTGCGTGCCGGGCCGCAGCCCCACGACGCGCCGTCCCGCGAGCGCGCCGAGGTCGTCGACGTCCACGAGCGCGGACCGGTACCTCGTCGTGAAGCGATGTCGCACGCGCCCGCTGCGCACGTGCGTGACCGTGCCGTCGACGATCGCCGGGACGCAGCCCCCACCCGCGCTCACGGCGCGACCGTCGGCGTGACCGTGTCCGCCATCAGCGCGGTCGCCAGGAGGCGCCCCGCCTCGAGCCCGCTGCGCAGCCCGTCCTCGTGGAAGCCGTACCCGCGCCACGCGCCGCACGCCACGGTCCGCGTGCGCCCCGCCTGCGCGTCGAGCTCGGGCATGCGGCGCTGCGCGCGGAGCGTCGCCGCGTCCAGCTGCGGATGGCGGTACGCGGTCTCGTACCCCACGCGCGCGGGGTCGACGTGGTCCGCGCCGTTGAGCGTGACGCACCACGACCCCTCGGCCTCGAGGCCCTGGAGCCGGTTCATGAGGTACGTCACGACGGGCGCGGCGTCATCCCCACTGCAGTGCGACATCCGGTAGTTCCAGCTCGCCCGCGCCGAGCGTTGCGTCGGCAGCACGCTGGCGTCGTCGTGCAGCTGCGCGTGGTTCGGGGTGTAGGTCCACGTGGAGAGCAGCTCCCGCTCGAGCGGGTCCGCGTCCGCGAGCAGCCCGAGCGCGTGATCGGCGTGCACGGCCAGCACCACCGCGTCGAAGCGCTCGCGGGACCCGTCGCGCAACGTCAGCTGCACGCCGTCGCCCTCGCGTCGCACGGCCGCGACCCCCGCGCCGGTGCGCAGCCGCACGCCGCACCGCTCCAGCTCCCTGCGCATGCGCACCACGTACTCGCGGCTGCCGCCGCACACCGTGCGCCACTCGAGCCGGCGCGTGGAGAGCATGCCGTGGTTGTCGAGGAAGGCGAGGATGGCGCCCGCCGGCATCTCGAGCGCCTGCCCGGGAGGGGCCGACCAGACCGATGCGGCGAGCGGCAGCAGGAAGTGCGACACCAGCAGCTCGGACGCGCCGATCCCCGCCGCCCACTCGGCGAGCGTGACGTCGTCGTCGATGCCGCGCTCCAGGTCGCGCCGCGCGCGCCGCATGAAGCGCCCGATGTCGCGCAGGAGCACCAGCAGGCGCGGGCGTCGCAGCGCCCCGACCACCAGCGACCAGGGCCGCCGACCGGCGTACTGCAGCCCGCACTCGCGACACTCGACGGAGAGTGACATCTCGGTCGTGCGCGTGGGCACGTCCAGCTCCGCGAACAGCGCCAGCAGCTCGGGGTAGGTGCGCTCGTTGTGCACGATGAACCCCGTGTCGACCGCGAGCACCCGACCGTCCTCGGCCACGTCGCGCGTGTTGGCGTGCCCCCCGAGCCGGTCGTCCGCCTCGAGCAGCTCGACCTCGTGCCCGTGACGCAGGGCCCACGCGGCCCCGAGGCCCGACACTCCACCGCCGATGATCGCGACCCGCATGTGCCTGCTCCTCCGGGCGTCCGCCCATCAGGTTTTCCTACGGCGCCGGAGCGCGCCCGGATTGGCGGTGGGCGTGTAGATTGGACGGCACGATCCGAACGAGACACGAGGAGCCCCCAGCCATGAGCGACGCCGCGATCGATCCGTTCCCCGTGGAGGGCACCCACCACATCGAGATGTGGGTCTCCAACGCGAAGCAGGCGGCGTTCTACTACCAGCACGCGTACGGGTTCGTCCCCGTCGCGTACGCCGGGCTCGAGACGGGCGTGCGCGACCGCGCCTCCCACGTGCTCCAGCAGGGCAACATCCGCCTCGTGCTGACCAGCCCGCTCGGCGTCAACGACGAGATCGGCCAGCACATCGCCAAGCACGGCGACGGAGTCCGCGACCTCGCCATCCTCGTGCCGGACGCGCGCGCGGCCCACGCCCACGCCATCGCCAAGGGCGCCGTCAGCTTCCGCGAGCCGGAGGTCATCACCGACGAGCACGGCGCTGTGTCGATCGCCGCCATCCGCACCTACGGCGACACGATCCATTCGCTCGTCGAGCGCGGCAACTACGCCGGCGCGTTCCTGCCCGGCTTCCGCGCGCTCGAGCTGCCCGCCGACACCGACTGGGCCGGCGCCGGCCTCAAGGACGTCGACCACTGCGTCGGCAACACCGAGGACATGAACCCCTGGGTGAAGTTCTACGGGGACGTGATGGGCTTCACGGAGCTCAACCAGTTCACGGACGAGGACATCAACACGGAGTACTCGGCGCTGATGAGCAAGGTCGTCAGCTCCGGTGACGGCAAGGTGAAGTTCCCGATCAACGAGCCCGCCGAGGGCAAGCGCAAGAGCCAGATCGAGGAGTACCTCGACTACTACGGCGGCGCCGGCGTGCAGCACATCGCGCTCGAGACGGACGACATCGTCAAGACGGTCACCAACCTGCGCGACCGCGGCGTGAAGTTCTACGACCGCCCGGCGGCGTACTACAGCGAGGCCGTCGACCGCATCGGCAAGATCGAGGAGGACTGGGAGGACCTGAAGCGCCTCGGCATCCTCGTCGACAAGGACGAGGAGGGCTACCTCCTGCAGATCTTCACGCACAACCTGCAGGACCGCCCCACGGTCTTCTTCGAGATCATCCAGCGCAAGGGCGCCAAGGGCTTCGGCGACGGCAACTTCAAGGCGCTGTTCGAGGCGATCGAGGCCGAGCAGGCCCTCCGCGGCAACCTCTGAGCACGCACCGGCAGGCGCGCGGTTCGGTCCGCTCCGGGAGCGGGCAGAGGCGGGACATGACCTCTCTCCGCGTGCGTCTCGTGCCCTGTCTCCTCGTGCTGTTCGTGGGCGGGGTGCTCGCGGGCTGCAGCGGCTCGGTGTCGACCGGTGACCCGACCGTGTCGAACAAGGAGCTCGAGAAGCAGGCCTCGCGGCTGCTGGAGCAGGCGACCGACACCAAGGTCGACGTGACGTGCGACGGCGGGCTCAAGGCGAAGAAGGGCACCAAGAAGTACTGCACGGGCGTTGCCGAGGGGCAGGACGACCTCGAGCAGACCGTGCGCATCAAGGTGCGCAGCGTGAAGGACGACAAGGCGAACCTGCGGGTGGTCATCCTCAAGCAGATCGACCCGGCGAACGCCGAGGATTCCGTGCAGCAGCAGCTGGCGGACGCCGGCGAGCCCGACGCGAAGGTCGACTGCCCGGACGACAACATCGACCTCGAGGCCGACACGACGTTCGACTGTGACATCACGGGCTCGAAGCAGGGCGACACCGCCACCTTCACCATCACGAAGGACAACGACGAGAACGCGGTCGACGTCGACATCACCTGACCCGCGGCCGGGGCGCGCCGTGCGGTAGCGTCGGCGCATGGACCCCGTCACGCTCCCGCGACAGACCAGCATCCGCGACTTCAGGGCGTTCGAGGAGCACGTGCGCAACGCGCGCGCCCGGCGCGGCGCCGAGGTGCCCCCCGAGTGGTACGAGGGCCCCACCTTCTACTTCACCAACTCGGCGCCCTCGGCCCTGTTCGGCGACGGCGCGGTGGTGCCGAAGCCGAGCTTCACCGACATGCTCGACATCGAGTTGGAGGTCGCCCTGGTGATCGGGGTGGCGGGGCGTGACATCCCGGCCGACCACGCCGAGGAGCACATCGCCGGCCTGACGATCTACGGTGACTGGTCGGCGCGCGACGTGCAGCGGCGCGAGATGGCGGTGGGGCTCGGGCCGTGCAAGGCGAAGGACTTCGCGCAGTCGCTCGGGCCGGCGCTGATCCCGCTCGCCGACCTCGAGGACGTGCAGCGCGGGCGCGGGCGCTGGGACCTCGCGATGGACCTGCTGGTCAACGGCGAGCGGGTGGGCGGCGGCAACCTGGCCGACATCCACTACGACCTGTGCGAGCTGGTCGAGGTGGCGAGCCGCGAGGTGACGCTCGAGGAGGGCGACGTGCTCGGGTCGGGCACCGTCGGCACCGGGTGCCTGCTCGAGCACCCCGACCGCGCGTGGCTGCAGCCCGGCGACGAGGTGGAGCTGTGGGTCGAGCGGCTCGGTGTCCTGCGCTCGACCGTCGGGTAGGCCCAGTCCATTGAACACGGAGGTCGATCGCTGATGCCCATGTACCACGCGCTGGGGGAATTCCCGCGCAAGCGCCACACGCAGTTCCGCGCACCCGACGGCAAGCTCTACGTCGAGGAGGTGTTCGGCCTCGAGGGCTTCGACGGGCCCGAGTCGATCCTCTACCACCGCCACTCGCCGGCGCGCATCAAGCACGCGCGCCCCTTCGAGCCGCGGCCGATCACCGAGTGGGTGCCGACCGAGTGGGCGCACCGCCACCTGCGCCTCGCCGACTTCCCGGCCGGCGGTGACGCAGTGCGTGGGCGCCAGCCGTTCCTGTACAACAACGACATCACCATGTGGTACGTCCGGCCCACGGACGAGCAGCCGTTCTTCTACCGCAACGGCATGGGTGACGAGATCGTGTTCGTGCACGAGGGCGAGGGCGTGCTGCGCACGATGTTCGGCCCGCTGCCCTACCGGCCCGGGGACTACCTGGTCATCCCACGCGGCACGGTCTACCGCTTCGAGCTCGCGGAGGGCTCGACGCCGCAGCGCCACCTCGTCCTCGAGACGCCCGGGCACTTCTCCATCCCCAAGGACTTCCGCAACGGGTGGGGCCAGCTCATGGAGCACGCCCCCTACTACCACCGCGACCTGCGCGCGCCCGAGGAGGTCGAGTACCACGACGAGCGCGGCGAGTTCGAGCTGCTCGTGCGCGTGAACCACGGGTTCCAGAGCTACGAGCTCGACTACCACCCGTTCGACGTGATCGGCTGGGACGGGTGCAACTACCCGTTCGCCTTCAACATCTGGGACTACGAGCCCAAGGCCGGGCGCCTGCACCAGCCGCCGCCGTCGCACCTGACGTGGCGCGGGCCGGGTTTCGTGGTCTGCTCGTTCATGCCGCGCATGCTCGACTGGGACAAGGACGCGGTGGTCGTGCCGTACCACCACTCCAACCTCGACTCCGAAGAGGTCCTCTACTACTTCAACGGCAACTTCGCGTCGCGCAAGGGCATCGACATCGCGTCGGTGACGCTGCACCCGAGCGGCCTGCCGCACGGCCCGCAGCCGGGCCTGGACGAGAAGACGCTCGGCATGCACTGGACGGACGAGGCCGCGGTGATGGTCGACACCTTCCGCCCGCTCAAGCTCGCCTCCGCCGCCGAGCAGTGGGACGACCCCAGCTACAAGTACTCCTGGTACGAGGCCGACGACGCCGGCACCGACGGCGGCCCCATCACCGTCGAGTAGCCGCCGACGTCGCGGGGGGTCGCGCCCTGCCGCCGCGAGCGCGCTGAACGGGCCGCGGGCGGTACGCTCAGCGCACTCACCGCGCCGGTTCGCGTGGGCATCGCGTCAGTGCGCTCAGCGGGCCATCGACGGTACGTTCAGCGCGTTCACTGCACAGGTTCGCGTGGGCATCGCGTGAGTGCGCTCAGCCGGCCATCGATGGCGCGCTCAGCGCACTCACCGTACAGCGAGCCACGTCAGGCCGCGTGGGTGATCGCGTCGTCGCTCGCCGCGGGCAGCGGCAGGTGCGCGTCGATCCACGCGTCGGCGCGGCGGCGGATGGCGCGGCGCGCGGGCAGCTCGATCCAGCGGTGCGCCACGATCGACACGGCGAGCGCCAGCGAGAAGGCGACGATGCCCGTGTCGAGCAGCCCGATGTCGTCGAACAGGCCGAGGTACCAGCTCGCGTAGACGATCGGGAAGTGCAGCATCGAGAAGCAGAGCGTCAGCTCGCCGAGCGCTTGCATCGGGCGGGAGGCGAGCGCCCGCGACACCATCCCGCGCTCGCGCGCGAGCGTCCAGATCACGAGCAGCATCGTCGGCAGGCTCCACGTCGCGAACCGCACCGACGCCGGCGCCTCGCTCGCCGTCAGCGCAGTGGCCACCCACACCGCCAGCACGCCCAGCTCGACCGCCGTGCCCACGCCGCGCCGTGCGCCGTGCCCGCGCGCCGCGAGCACCGCACCGCTGCCCGCGAGCGCCATCGCCAGCGCCGTCCCCCCGAAGAACTCGGAGAAGCGCAGCAGGGGGAAGTAGTGGAACGCCCAGTCCGCGGCCGCGTCGCCGTGGAACGCCCAGGCGGCCGTGAAGGTCGCTCCCCACAGCACGACCGCAGCCCCAAGCCATACCCGCGGGCTCGCGCGCACGACCGTCGCCCCGAACCAGATGATGCCTGGCAGCACGAGGTAGAAGCCGATCAGCGCGGACAGGCTCCACGACGGTGTGTTGAAGGCGAGCGTCAGCAGCCCCGTGCCGACGTGGAACGGCACCCACGCCTGCAGCAGCACCCCGTGGGCGAACAGCGCGCTGATGCCGGCCAGCGGCCGCCGGCCGATCTCTCGCGCGTACACCGGCAGCATCACCCCGAGGCCGATCAGGTGGATCGGCCAGAGGGAGGAGACGCGCGCCGCCCAGAACCGCAGCAGCATCCGCCCGTTGGGCTCGCGCAGCGTGCGCGCCCCGGCGTACGTGAGCACGAACCCCGAGAGCGCGAAGAAGTACGTGACGCCGCTGCGCCCGAGCTGGATCACGTCGTCCACGGTGGTCGTGCGGTGCATCCCCGCCACCATCGCGTAGAAGAGCAGGTGCACCACGAACAGCGCCATGCCAACCACGAACCGGCTGCCCTGGATCGCGCGCAGGCGCGGGCGACGCAGCGGCGGCTCGGCGAGTGTCGGATCCAGTTCCACGGCTCGTCATCGACGGGGCGCGAGGTCGCCTTGAATCAGCTGTGCGATCCTTCAGCTGCGCGGCGTGTGCGCGTTGCGCTGCGGCGCGAACTCGCGCCCCTGCCGCTCGGGCTCCCGCATGGCGAAGCACGTCGCCCGGACGGCGAAACGCGGACCCTCGACCGCCCCTCGAGGTAGCGAATTGACACCGCCGCGCGCGGTCGGTATGCGCGCGAGTCGCGTCCGACTCCTCGCCTACAGTTCCCCTCCATGGAAGCCCGAGCACTCGCCCTGGACACGGAAGCCCTGGACCGCATCGGCCTCGAGGTCGACATGCGCCTCACCGACGTCTGGTCGATGCTCTTCGAGCGCGGCGAGGAGCTCGACA
>JAOPYS010000439.1 GCA_025964465.1 Thermoleophilia bacterium | reverse complement strand
GCCCTCGTCGAGGCGCAGGGGCGTGGTCAGGAACGGCAGGCGCAGCACGACGGCGACCAGCACCGAGCCTGCGATCCACGCGCGCGTGGCGCGCCGGGCGTCAGGCGCTGGTGCCTGCGTCGCGGCGGCGACCCCTCGCGCTCCCGGTGCGCGCGTGCTCGCGGCATCGGCGGCGCGGTGGGGGGTCGGGGCGAGGCTGGCCATGGTGTCAGCATCACGCGCTGCCCTGAACCGTGACTGACACCGCTGGGTGGACGTTCAGGTCGGGGCCCCATGGCCGTATGTCAGGGCGTCGCGGGAAGCCGGATCCGGTCGACGTGCGACGAGACCGTGAGGCCCGGCTGGGGCCCGCCCGCGATGGCCCAGACGAGCGGGCCGGCGGCGACGAGCCCGAGGCCGTGTCGCGGCGGGTCCAGCGCAGGCTCGACGGACCAGCGCCGGGTGCCCGTGTCGAACACGTCGACCTGGCCGATCGTCCCGGCGGGTCCCTCCCCACCGACCACCACGATGCGACGGCCGACGGCCACGGCCTGGAACCCCGCGCGGGCCCGCGGCATGGCGGGCAGGCGCTGCCATGACCGCGCGCCGGGCACCCAGCGCTCGACGTCGTCGAAGGTGCCCTGCCCGACGGCGCGGCCGCCGAGCACGTAGAGCGCACCGCCGGCGGCCACCCCGGCCACGTGCTCACGACCGTGCCGCAGGGGCGGGGCGTTCGACCACCGGTTCGTCTCGAAGTCGAACACGTTGACTGACGTCAGCGCGGCGTGCGCGTCGTTGCGGCCCCCCATCACGTACAGCCGGTGCCCGAGGATCGCCGCTCCTGCCGCGGCCCGCGGCACGGGGGCCGAGGGCATGCGCGTCCACCGACGCGTCGCCGGGTCGAAGCGCCAGAAGTCCGCGACGGCGCCGGAGCTCGTGTCGGTCGCCCCCGGATAGCCGCCGAACACGTAGAGCGCGCCGTCGTAGCCGACCGCGTTCATGTGGTTGCGGGCGCGCGGCATCGCTGCGCTCCTCGACCACCGCCCCGTCCGCAGGTCGAGGCGCTCGACGGCGGCCGTGCCGTGTGACGACGCGTCGAATCCGCCGACGACGTACGCCGCGTCGCCCACGCGCGCCGCCGATACCTCGGTGCGCTGCGTCGGCGTCGATCGGACCGCGGCCCAGCGCCCCTCGGGGATGCCGCGCAGCACGGCAGCCGTCGGCCACGTCGCGGCGGGCGTCGTCGACGCGGCCCGCGTGGCCGGGGGCGGGGTCGCGGGCGCGCGGGCTGCCACGCCAGCGCCGGCTCCGTCGTCCCCGCCGCGCTGCACGAACCCGTACGCCGCCGCGGCGAGCACCACCGCGCCGATCCCTGCCGCGGCCTTCATGGGCGTCCTGTCCGGTGGTGCTGCATCGCACTACCGTACCCGTGCGCGCGCTCGTGCGCCTGAACTCCACCTGAGCAGCTGCGTGGGAGCATGCGGGGGTGAGCCCCGCGCCTGCCCCCCGATCGAACGCCGTCACGCTCGGCTGGACCGCCTTCTGGAGCGGTCTGGCGCAGGAGATGGTGTACCCGCTGCTGCCCGTGTTCGTGGTGGTGAGCCTGCACTCCTCGCCGACGGCGCTCGGGGTGATCGAGGGCCTGCTGGGCGTGGGCGTCACCGTCGCCCGGTTCGCCGGCGGACGCGCGGTCGACCGCGGCGCCTCGCCGCTGCGGATCGCGCAGGTGTCCTATGCCGTGTCGCTGGCTGCGCGCCCCCTGATGGCGCTGGCGCCCGGCATCGCGGTGGTCGGGGCGCTGCGCGTGGCGGACGGGCTCGGCAAGGGTGGCAAGGACGCGCCGAAGGACACCCTCGTCGCCTCGGACGCGGTGGCCGGGTCGATGGGCCGGGCGTTCGGCATCCAGACCATGCTCGACACCTTCGGCTCGGTGGTCGGTCCGCTCCTTGCGGGCCTGTTGCTGCTGGTGGTCGGCCACGGGGAGACGGGCCTGCGCATCGTCTTCGGGCTGGCCTGCCTGCCGGCGATCGGCGCGCTCGTGCAGCTGCGCCGCGTGCACGACGCGCCACCGCGACCGCGCGTGGAGCGCGGCGAGCGCCCTCGGCTGCCGAGGGCCTTCTACGTCCTGCTCGCGGCGGTGACGCTGTTCGGGCTCGCGAACTCGAGCGACACCCTGCTCCTGCTGCGCGCCCGTTCGACCGGGTTGTCACCCGCGGGGATCGCGTTCCTGTTCGCCGCATTCAACCTCGTGTACGCAGCGCTCTCGGTGCCCGCCGGCGCGCTCTCGGACCGCATCGGGCGCCGCCGGACGCTGGCGCTCGCGTGGGCCGCGTACGTCGTCGTGTACGCAGGGTTCGCGGTCGTCGACGGCACGGCCGGGCTCGTCGCCATCTACCTCGGGTACGGCATCTACTACGCCGCCGCCGACGGCACCGTCAAGGCGTGGGTCACGTCGCTGGTGCCACACGAGCGTCGGGCACACGCCTTCGGGCTGGTGGCCGCGGCCGGCGGGCTGCTGATGCTCCCCGCGAGCGTGCTGGCCGGCGTGCTCTGGGACCGCGCAGGGCCGGACGCCGCGTTCCTGGTCGGCAGCGCCACCGCGACGTGCGCGCTGCTGGTGCTCCTGCTCGCCCCGTCGCTGCGCGGCGGCGCGGGGGGCGTCACGAACCCGTGAACCGCACGGCGACCGCCCGGCCGAGCGAGTCGCCGGCGCGCACGTCGCTGGGGAAGTGCACGCCCGAGTAGACCCGGGCCCACTCGACCGACGCGGCCAGCTCCTCGTAGTGCCCCCGCTGCTCGGGCCACAGGTGCTCGAGGACGGTGGCGGCCGCGGCGGCAGCGGAGGAGTGGCCGGAGGGATAGGACGGATCGTGCGGGACGGACCCGAGCGGCGTGATCGTCGGGTCCAGCTCGAACGGCCGCTGCTCGTCGTACTTCGACTTGGCGACGTAGGTGCTGATCGCAGTGGCGGCCATCGCGGCATCCATCTGGATCGTGCCGATCACGCCCTTGAGGAACCCCACGTGCTGGCGGTACAGGCGTGCCTCGTCGCCCCACACCGCGTGGCCGCCGCGCTTGTCGAGTTCCAGCGCCTTCGCGTCGAGTTCGGGGGTGCGGTTGTCGGTGAGCGCGTGGACGTCCGAGAGTTCGGCCGTGCGCTGGGCGTTCGATGGCGGCGGAGGCACCTGCATGCCGGTATTTCGTGGAGAAGCGGCCACCGACGAGCAGGGGGCCGCCGGGTTGGCCGCTCAGCCGCGCTGCGACCGGTCCCGGTTGCTCGTCGCCGCGACCATGACGGCGATGAAGGCGAGCAGCACCAGCGAGACGGTGATGCGCCCCAGGCCGAGGCCGCCGACCTCGTGCGGCTGCCAGAGCATGTCGCCGCCGGCGGCGCCGAGCGGTCGGGTCATGATGAACGCCGCCCAGAACAGGGCGACGCGGGAGATGGACGTGCGGAAGTACATCCAGACGATGACCGCCATCGCGGTGCTTGCCACGATGGTGCCGCCGACGATGCCCAGGCCCGCGGTGAGCCCGTCGCCGATGCCCGTGCCGACGGTGTTGGTCGTGAGGATGGTGGTCCAGTAGAGCGCCTCGTCGCGCCGCGAGCGGATGTCGGTGACGGAGAACGATCCGCCGGTCGATCGGGCGATGAGGAAGATCACGGCGATCGGGGCGAGCAGCATCATCACGCCGCTGACGAAGCCGATGCCGACCGTCTCGAAGATGAAGTCCGCCATCTCGGTGCCGGCGGCGCTGGTGGCGACGATGACGGTCCAGAACAGTGCCGGCACGAGCCGGCCGGCGCGGACCTGCGCGGTGACGGCGAACAGGAACATCGCCATGAACAGCACGAAGGTCGCGACGTACCCGACGTGCATCGCCTCGGAGATCTGGTCCCCACCCGTTTCGCCGAGCGTGGTGGCCGCCATCTTGATCACCCAGAACGAGAGGGTGATCTGCGGCAACTTGCTCGTGGCGCGGTGCGGCTCGACCTCGTAGGCCAGGGCCACTGCCTCGGGCGCGACGATCGGCTCGTGCGGCGCGTGGTGTGCGTGCGGCGCGTGGTGTGCGTGGTGTGGGTGCGGTCGCGGCGCAGCGGGCGCGTCGCGGGTGACCTGCGGGCGCGGCACCGGCGACACGGGT
>JAOPYS010000434.1 GCA_025964465.1 Thermoleophilia bacterium | reverse complement strand
CCAGGTCGAGCTCGCTGATCTTGCCGATGCTGTCGATGATCGCGCCGAGCTCGCCGGCCATGCGCTCCAGCTGCGGCTCGTCGAGCCCCAGCCGCGCCAGGCGGGCCACGTGGCGCGCATCCTCGATCGAAAGGGTCGTCGTCATGCCTGCGACCCTACACGCGCGCGGGGCCCCGACCCCGTCGTCCGGGTCCCGATTGACGCAACGCCGCCTCCGTCGCACGCTGGAGTTGCCGGGCGCTCGCCACGCCCGCCGCCGAGGTCGCCAGAGGGGAACGCCACCGATGTCCATGTCCTGTTGTGCCGCGCCGTCGGGCGCGCTGCCCACAGCTGCTCCGCCTGCCGTCGATCCTGCCGGGGGTGGGGGTGGCCCTGCCACCACCCCGACCGACGTCGCGGGCGCGAGCGGCGGTGGGCTCGCCACCGCGGCCATCCCGGACCTCGCCGCCTCGATCCAGGCGCTCACCGACGCCGTCGCCCAGCTCTCCGCGGTCGTCACCGCGATGGGCGGGGGCGCTCAGGCCGCCGCCGGAGCCGCCGCCATCGGTTCCGCCCCCGCACTCCAGGGCGCCGCCGGTGCTCCGGATGCGTCCACCGCGTCCGTCCTCGCCGGCCAGACCTCGGGCGGCGGCGCGTCCGCCGCGCCGTCGGGCACGCCCGGCACGCAGCCCGCCACCGAGCAGAAGCCTCCGTCCGACGCCGGGTCCAAGCCGAAGGCCGACGCCAAGCCCAAGGACGACGCCGCGCCGGCCACCGCAGCCACCCCGTCCTCCGGCAGGAGCCTCAAGCCGCTCGGCCAGCTCACGCCCGACCAGTTCAGCGCCAAGCGCGGCGGCGACGCCGCCTGCGGCCCCGCTGCCGCGGTCGCGATCTCGCGCTTCCTCGGCAAGGACCTCGACATCGACACCGCGGTCAACGAGGCGGAGAAGGTCGGCTGGACCGCCAACGACGGCATGGCCGGCCCCGCGAGCGAGCAGAAGCTCCTGTCGAACCTCGGCATCAAGTCTCACCTCGAGGAGGGCGTCGACTGGGAGAAGGTCAAGAAGACGGTGATGGCCGGCACGCCCGTCATCATCGACACCCCGACCCACTACTGGGTCGCCGAGCGCTACGACCCCAAGACGGGTCGCTTCGACTTCGGCAAGTCCGGTTCCGTGTTCAAGAACGAGGACCGGACCTGGTACACGCCCGAGGAGATGAAGGCACACGGCGCCGGCGCCCGCGCCGCCATCTTCATCGACCAGTAGTCACGCCCTCGGCCCGCGCCCACGCCAGCTCGACGGTCGAGCGCAGCAGCGTCGCGATGGTCATCGGCCCGACGCCGCCCGGCACGGGTGACACCAGCGACGCCACCTCGCGCACAGCGTCGAAGTCGACGTCGCCGCGCAGTCCCGCCTCCGTGCGCGTCGTGCCGATGTCGATCACCACCGCGCCCGGCTTGACCATGTCAGCCGTGATCAGACCCGGCGAGCCCGCCGCGGCGATGAGCACGTCGGCCCTGCGCGTCGCGGCGGCCAGGTCGCGTGTCAGCAGGTGCGTCACCGTGACCGTCGCGTTGCGCTGCAGCAGGAGCAGGGCGAGCGGCATGCCCACCGTGCGCGACCGCCCCACCACCACGGCCTCCGCGCCCGCCAGCTCGACGCCGTACGCGTCCAGCAGCGTCATCACGCCCGCGGGCGTGCACGACGCGACGCCGTGCAGGCCGCTCGCGATCGCCCCGAGGTTGAAGGGGTGGAAGCCATCGACGTCCTTCTCCGGGGGCACCGCGAGGATGACCGGCTCCGGGTCGAGGCCGGCCGGGAGCGGCATCTGCACCAGCACGCCGTCCACGTCGTCGCGATCGACCAGTTCGCGCGTGACGCGCAGCACGTCCTCCTGGCTCGCGCCTTCGGGCAGCGTGCGGTGGATGGACGCGATCCCGAGCTGCTCGCTCGCACGGTGCTTCATGCGGATGTAGATCGCGCTCGCCGGATCCTCGCCCACCAGAAGCGTCCCGAGGCCGGGTTGGCGCCCCTGCTCCGCCGCGAAACGAGCGGCCTCCGCCCCCACCGAACGCTGCACGGAGTCGGCGACCGCCCTGCCGTCGATCAGCCCGGTCTCGAGGTCGATTTCATCGAAAGCGCTCATGTGCAGGTACTTCCTCAATCACGCCCGCGGCGAATGTGAAGGGTTCCGTCAGGTTTGTATGCGCCCCGTAAAACGTGTTCAAGGCCCGGGACACCTGCCCGATAACCCTTTCGAGCCGAACCTGGGGAGGGCCGGCTCGCTTCCTACATCATCGATCAGGAGTCATCACCATGCTGGACTACATCCTCGCTTACCTCCACTTCGGCGAGTCGGAGGAGGGCCAGACGATGGCGGAGTACGCCGTCGTCCTGGCGGTCATCACCGTCGTCGTCATCGCAGCCCTCACGGCACTGTCGGGCGGCATCAACAAGGCCCTCGGAGACGTGACCGCCAAGCTCTGACGCTCGGCCACATGCTCTCGGAAGCGTTTGGGGGCGGCTTCGGTCGCCCCCAAATGCTGCCCGGGCCAGTTTCCACCCCGCTGCACCCTGCGCCACGCGGAGACGCCATGACCAACCACCACGACAGCGCCACGGGGACCCCAGAGCCCGAAGCCGGCCAGGCGATGGTCGAGTTCGCGCTCGTGCTCCCGGTGCTGTGCGTGCTGCTGTTCGGCATCGTGGAGTTCGGCCTCGCGTTCTGGCACTACCAGATGGTCAGTGCAGCAGCGAGCGAGGGCGCACGACGCGGCGCCATCAGCCGCACGGCCTCCGACCGCACGTCGCGGGTCATCCAGACGGTCAAGGATTCCTCACCGCAGCTGGACCCCACCAAGATCTCCACCACGGTCACGAGCACCTGGGCCGCCGGGTCGACCATCACCGTGAACGTGAGCTATCCGCAGACGATCTCGATCATGGGCGTCACCCTCTTCAACAGCAACCTCACCGGCAAGCGCACGATGCGGGTGGAGCAGTGACCCCCGCCCCGCGCCGCGGCGAGGCCGGCCAGACGCTGGTCTTCGTCAGCATCTTCATGGTCGTGTGCCTCTGCTTCGTCGGCGTCGTCATCGACGGCGGCATGTTCTTCTTCGAGCGGCGGGACATGCAGGGCACGGCCGACGCCGCCGCACTCGCAGCCGTGCGCGAGCTGCCCAAGCAGCCCGGCCAGGCCAGCACCGTCGCCAACGACTACGTGACGAGCAAGAACTCCGCCGCCTCCGCCCTCGTCCGCTCCGTGACGTTCACGGATGCCAACCGCTCCGTCGAGGTGGTCGTGCACAAGAAGGGCTCGGCCGGATTCAGCGGCGTGCTCGGCCTCGCGCCGCCTGACATCTCGGCCCGCGCGGTGGCACGGGTCCAGATGATGGGTCCGCGCCCCGGGATGCTGCCGATGGCCTTCATGCGCGACACGTACACGATCGGCGAGAACTACGAGGTCAAGTTCGACGGCACGACCACGGCGGCGAGCGAACACGGGCCGATCGCCCCCGACGTGATGCCCGACTGCAGCGGCGCTACCGGCGCGGCGGATTTCCGTTCCCTCATCGCGGGCGCGGCACACGGCGGGGTCGACGCCTGCCCCACCCCGATCGCAGAGACGCTCGACCTCGAGCCTGGACAGATGGCAGGGCCGACCC
Source organism: Thermoleophilia bacterium (assembly GCA_025964465.1). GTDB lineage: Bacteria > Actinomycetota > Thermoleophilia > Gaiellales > SKUG01 > JAGQUL01. The sequence goes on along the minus strand of JAOPYS010000434.1, from coordinate 5,740 downwards.
GCCAGGGCTTCGACGAGCGCCTCGGAAGCAGCACGGATTCGTACTCGGACGTGTTCGGCACCGATCCCGCATCCGGGTTCCAGACGATCGAGAAGCCGACGTCGCCCCGCATCGGCATCGTGCCGATCATCGAGAACCTCAACGGCACCACGGCGTGGCCGAACGGGCGCAAGGAGATCCGCATCCTCGGCTACATGCTGGTCTACATCGGCAAGGTCGATTCGTCCGGCTACCCGGCCTACACCAACAACGGCAAGAGCGTCTGGGTCACCCCCGTGCGACCCATCCTGCCGGCCGACTTCACGGACGGCGAGTTCGTCGACTACAGCGACAACCTCACGTCACCCGTGGCCTTCCGGCTCGTCGAGTGACGCCGCCCGCGACGGGTCACGGACCCCTCGCGTTTTCCTCACGAAATGTTGACGCGGGCCCGGCGCCCAGCTGTCGATGCAAGACCTGCACCCCGCGGACGCGCCGACCACCTCCGGCAGCGTCCACCGCACCTTCGCGCTTCCCCGACACCGGCACCGAACCTCGGAAGGCACCATGAACTACACGGTCCGCAACCTCCTGATCGCAGCCGCCCTCATGCTCGTCGGCATCGTCGCCGTGACGAGCTTCATCCGGGGCGAGCGCCAGTCGCTGTCGCGCGGCAAGCAGGAGGTCACCGTCCTGGTCGCGACCAAGGACATCCCCCCGGGCACGGCCAAGGCCGACCTCGAGGCCGGCGGCTACCTGGACGAGACGCAGGTGCTGCGCGAGGACGCCCCGCCGAACGCGATCGGCTCGGTGTCGGACATCTCCAAGTCCGACGTGGTGGACACCCAGATCTTCTCGGGTGAGGTGCTGTCGCTCAACGCGTTCGACAAGACGGCCGGCCTCAGCCCGACCGCGCAGATCAAGGGCAACCAGCGCCTGTTCGCGGTGCCGGTCCCCGCGCCCAGCGACGCGGCCGGGCTCGTCCGACCGGGTGACCACATCGACATCGTCGCCGCGCTGAAGAGCAAGGATTCCGACACCACGATCACGTCGGTCATCGCACGTGACATCGAGGTCATCGAGACCCCGCAGTCGCTGCAGCCCAAGGGCGCCGAGACGACCACCGAGGCCCCGGACGCCGAAGGCGCGACCAAGCTCTACGTGCTCAAGGCCACCGACCGCGAGATGGCGAACATCAAGTTCGCCCTCGCCAATGCGGACGACTACGGGCTGATGATGTCCCTGCGCCCGGCCAATGGCGACACCGAGACCAAGATCACGCCCATCTACGGCGCGGTCGAGGAGCCCAAGGTCGGCGTTGCGACCCAGCTCGGTCCCGATCCCACCGTCCAGTGATCCCGTCGCCCGGCCAGCCGACACCCATCCCCGCACCGAGGACCGTCACCCCATGAACGACCAGCCGATCCGCATCTTCATCTCGGGCGCCTGCGCCGGCCTCGCCGAGGCGCGCGACGCGCTCGCCAGCCACCGCGACCTGGAGCTCGTCGGCACGGCCAGCGAGCCGTCCAAGGCGGGCGCCAAGCTCGCGTCGACCGGCGCGCAGGTGGTGCTGCACGCGCTGCAGCGTCCCGACACGATCCCGGTCGAGGAGATCGCCAAGATCCGCGAGCACACGGCCGCGCCGATCATCCTCCTCGTCACCCGTTCGAGCGCCACGCTGCTGGACGAGGCGGTGACGCTCGGACTCAACGACGTCATGCTGCTGCCGCAGCTCACCGACAACCTCGTCTTCACCGTCAAGAAGGCGCACAGCATCGGCTCGATCTCCAACTCGGGTGCGGGGCGACAGCGCAGCGGCGACTCGAGCAAGGTCATCACGCTGTTCTCGCCCAAGGGCGGGGTCGGCAAGACGGTGCTCGCCACCAACATGGCGGCGATGTACGCCAAGCGCCTCAAGAAGCGCACCCTGCTGATCGACCTGGACCTGCAGTTCGGCGACGCGGCGATCATGGTCGGCGCCGACCCGCGGGCGACGATCCTCGACCTCGTGATGAGCAACGGGGACCTCGACGCCGACAAGCTCTCCGGGTTCGTCACCCACCACGAGAGCGGCATGCACCTCCTGCCCGCGCCGCTGCGCCCGGAAGACGCGGACCTCGTCACCGACGACCGCCTCGCGAGCGTCATCGCCGCGGCGAAGCAGTCCTACGACGTGATCCTGCTGGACACCGCACCGAACTTCACGTCGATCGTGCTCACCGCCCTCGACCGCACCGACGAGCTGCTCGTCGTCGCGAGCCTGGAGGCCACCTCGCTCAAGAGCGTCAAGATCTGCCTCCAGACCCTGGAGATGCTCCACTACCCGCTCGAGAAGTGCCACATCGTGCTGAACCGCGCCGACACGAAGGTCGGCCTGCGCCGCGACCAGGTCGAGGACGCGCTCGGCAAGGCGATCCGCTTCGGGGTGCCGTCCAACAAGGCGATCCCGGTGGCCATCAACCGCGGCGTGCCGGTGATCATGACCGACCCGAAGGCCGACGTCACCCGCGCGGTGCGTGACCTCTGCGTCGCGTTCAGCCCCGAGGTCGCCGCCGATACGGAGCGATCCGGCTCGGTGCGGCTCGGGCGGCGCGAGCGCCGACGCGTCGCCGCCGACGCACACCGCGCCGCGGAGCGCGATGCGCAGGTCGCCGCGCCCGCTGCGACCGCCGCGGGCGAACTCGACCTCGACCTCGAGTTCGAGTTCGACGAGCACGCCGCCTGACCCCTCGCACCGCAGACGAAAGCGCACGCACCCATGTCACTCCACAGTCGTCTCCAGTCACTCAACGTCGAGGCCGCGGCCGCCGCCGGCTCGACCCAGCAGCATGCGCTGTCGGGAACCCCCGATGGCCGCGACGATGCGAACGACCCGCTGGTCGAGCTCAAGACCAAGATCCACAAGCTCGTCATCCAGTCCGTCGGCCCGGCACTGTTCCGCTCGGAGCGGCAGGACGGGGCGGCCAGCTCGCGCACCGAGCTCGAGCACGCCGTGCACGACGCGGTGAACCAGATCATCGAGGACGACGCCACGCCCCTGACGCGGCAGGAGCGCAACGGCCTGATCCAGGAGATCACCGACGACATCCTCGGCTACGGCCCGATCGACCCGTTCCTGCGCGACGACTCGGTGAGCGAGGTGATGGTCAACGACCACCGCACCGTCTACATCGAGCGCAAGGGCAAGATCACCCTCACCAACGCGCGCTTCGTCGACGAGCAGCACCTCGAGCGGATCATCGACAAGATCGTGTCGCAGATCGGGCGCCGCATCGACGAGTCGAGCCCGATGGTGGACGCGCGCCTGCCCGACGGCAGCCGCGTCAACGCGATCATCCCGCCGCTGGCGGTGCGCGGCTCCTGCCTGACGATCCGCAAGTTCAAGAAGGACCCGCTCAAGATGGAGGACCTGATCAAGTTCGGGACCCTCTCCCCCAAGTCGGCCCAGTTCCTGGAGCTGTGCGTCAAGGGCGCGCTCAACATCGTCATCTCCGGCGGCACGGGCTCGGGCAAGACGACGACGCTCAACGTGCTGTCGTCCGCCATCCCCGACGACGAGCGCATCATCACGGTCGAGGACGCCGCGGAGGTGCAGCTCAAGCAGGAGCACGTGATCACGCTCGAGAGCCGCCCCGCCAACATCGAGGGCAAGGGCCAGATCTCGATCCGCGACCTGGTCCGCAACACGCTGCGCATGCGTCCCGACCGGATCGTGGTCGGCGAGTGCCGCGGCCCCGAGACCGTCGACATGCTGCAGGCGATGAACACGGGCCACGACGGCTCCATGACGACCATCCATGCGAACAACCCGCGCGAGGCGCTCAGCCGCGTGGAGACGCTCGTGCTCACCGCCGGCGTCGAGCTGCCCCTGCGCGCGATCCGCGAGCAGGCGGCCGGCGCGATCGACCTCATCGTGCAGGTCTCGCGCCTGGTCGACGGGTCGCGGCGGATCACCCACATCACGGAGGTCGGCAAGATGGAGGGTGACACGATCACGCTCCAGGACATCTTCATCGCCAAGCCCGACGAGGAGGGCGCCGCGTCCGGCGCCACGTCGCGCCTGCTCGGCAACCTGCAGATGACCGGCATCAAGCCCGGCTTCCTCGACAAGCTCGCACAGAACGGGGTGACGATCCCGATCTCGTTCTTCGCGAGCGACGACGACCCGCGCGGCACCCAGGGTGCGTTCGGCAGCTCGATGCGGAGGAGCGCGTGAACCGCATCGCCTGCACACTCGCCGCGACGGCGACCGTGGTGATCGGCGTCGTCGCCGCGGTCTCCGTCCCGCTCGCATCGGCGACGACCGTCCGCACCGACACGGGCGGCGGTGTCTCCATCACCCGGGTCGACGCGTCCAACTTCCCGACCGTCCGCGTCGCCTTCGGCGCCGACGACGTGGCCGGCGACACGCCGCGGCTGGACTTCTACGAGGACGGCGAGCGCCTGCCGAAGGCGACGCTGTACCGCGGGCCGATCGGCAAGTACGAGAACAAGGTCCACACAGACCTCATGCTGGCGCTCGACACGTCGCTGAGCATGGGGGCGGGCACCCGCATGGCCGATGCGACCGCCGCCGCCAAGGTCCTGCTCGAGCACGCCGGCCCCGAGGACAACGTCGGGCTCGTGACGTTCGGCGGCGCAGCACGTGTGGTCGTGCCGCCCACGACCGATCGCGGGCGCATCGACGCCGCCCTGGACTCCATCACCCTGCAGAACCGCACGACGATGTTCGACGCGGTCTCCATCGCGGCGCAGGCCTTCGACAAGGACTCGCACAACACCCGCGCCATCGTGCTGCTGAGCGACGGGACCGACGCCGGCAGCGTCGAGACCCGCGACGAGGCTGCCGGAGAAGCGCTCAAGGCGAACGCCCCCGTGCTCGCCGTTGCGATCCGTGAGCGGACGGACGACCAGCCGCGCGACATGGCGGCCCTCGGCAACGGCACCGGCGGCGAGCTGCAGACCGTCGTCGGCACGGCCGGCCTCGACCAGCTGTTCGACGACCTGGGGCGACGCATCCTCCAGCCCTACTGGATGGAGTACCGATCTGCCGCCCCCCGCCGGAGCATGGTGGACGTCGGCATCGCGGCGGGCGGCGGCGCCATCGACGCACACCTCGCGTTCCGCGCGGTGCCGTCGACCACGGCCAGCGGGCGCACCGTGACCGCCCCCCGCGCCGCGGACGCGCCCCCGGCCCCGCTCATCCCGCTCCCGACCGGGCTGCTGGGCGTGCTCCTGGCCGCCGTCCCCTTTGGCGCCCTGATCTTCTTCGGCACGTGGCGGTTCCTCGAGAAGCGCTCTCGTCCCGACGTGATCAAGCGCATCGAGCGCTACACGACCCAGGCCTCCTCCACCCCGTCCGCGGCGTCGCGCAAGCAGGAGGGGTCCGCGCTGCGCCGCATGGTCTCCCCCGTGGTCTCGCTCGGGGACTCGCTGCTGGGGACGTCCGGGTTCTTCGAGCGCACCCGGTTTCGCGCCGACCAGGCTGCGATCGCGATCAAGCCCGGTGAGCTGTTCGCCGCGATGGTCGTGATGGCTGGATTCGGCCTCGCCGTCGGGCTGCTGACCGGCAACCTGATCCTGATCATCGCCCTGCCGCTCGTGCTCGGGTTCCTCCCGAACTTCTGGCTGCGGATGAAGGCGCGGCGCCGCCGCAACGCGTTCGAGGGGCAGCTCGCGGACGTGCTCGGGGCGATCGCCTCGTCGCTCAAGGCCGGCCACTCCTTCAACCAGGCGCTCAACGCCATGATCCGCGACACGC
>JAOPYS010000362.1 GCA_025964465.1 Thermoleophilia bacterium | reverse complement strand
TGCCGGTCGACGTGCGGATGGTCGACGGCGACCAGATCCGCTTCGAGAACACGGGTGACGAGGAGCTGACGCTCTGCGGCTACGCCGCCGACCGGTGCGAGGCCTGGGCGAAGCTCGGCCCCGACGGCGTGTTCGAGGACCGCAACTCCGCGACGTACTTCACCAACTCGGAGGGGACGAAGGAGGGCCGGGTCCCGGAGGGTGCCGGCACGGGTGCGCCGAAGTTCCACCGCGTGCGCCGGGAGCCGGCGTTCTTCACCTACCACGACCACCGCGTGCACTGGATGGGCGGCTCGACGCTGCCGCCGAACGTCGACCCGTCGGACTCCTCACCGCAGAAGGTCTACGACGGCAAGGTCGAGTTCCGCTACGGCGACACGCCGGGCGTGGTGACGACCCGGCTGGAGTACGTCGGCGGGCAGTCGTGGGTGGGGCGGTACGGCGAGTACGTCCTCGTCGGCGCAGCGGTGCTGGCCATGCTCGTCGTGTTCTTCGTCGATGCGCGCCGGCGACGGCGCGGGTCGGCGGTGGAGCCTCAGGCCGAGTAGCCCGGGTCCACGAGGGCTGCGGCATCGGCGGCGAGGTTCGCCCAGCCGAGGATCGTGTCGCGGCGGCTCGAGAAGTCGGTGCCCGTCGGCGCGGCGGCGATCTCGTCCGAGAGGGCGAGGGCGGCGTCGGCGGCGTCGCGCAGCTGCGTGGCGAGCGCGCCGGAGCCGACGGTCGTCATGCGCAGGGACGGGATGCCCTGGTAGGCGGAGCGGGCCGCGGCCTGGAGGTCGGCGGCGCTGGTGGGCGCGCCGAGCGAGCCGGCGGCGCGCTCGAACCCGCGCGCGGCGTCGACGAGGACCTGGGTGGTGACGGTGGGGGGGAGGGGCTGCATGCGCCGACCCTCCTCCACCCGCGGTGCTGCGCCAACCGCCCCGGGCGCGTCGGTGGCCGGGTCGTCCGGGTCGTCGGCCGCACCCGGCACGGTAGCTGCGACGGCGTCGCGGGTAGCGAGCCGACCATGGACACGAGCTCGCTCGAGGAACGCATCGCATCGCTGGAGGCACGGGTCGCCGCCCTCGAGGGGGCGCGCGGTGACCGCCCCGTGCCCCGGCGCGGCGCGAGCGGTGGCAGCTCCGGTGGGTCCAGTTCGGGGCTCGACGGTGCGGGGTGGACCGAGCCGTACCCCGTGGCGCCGATCGAGGCGGCCGAGACGTGGATCGAGCTGCACGAGCTCTCGGCGCGGCCGCAGCTGCAGCGGCTGATCCGGCAGGTGGTGGAGGTCGAGGGCCCGGTGACCGACCGGCTCGTGCTCGACCGCGTGCGCCGTGCGTGGGGCCTGCGCCGTGCCGGCGGCCGGGTGGCCGAGGCGTTCGACCAGGCCGTGCGGCAGCTGCTGGCGCGCGGGCTCGTCGAGCGGACGGAGGACGCGCTCGTGGAACCCGGTCGCGTCCTGCACGTCGTGCGCGTGCCGGGCGACGACGAGGCCACGCGACGCGGTGCCGAGGAGGTGCCGCTCGTCGAGCTGTCGCTCGCACTCGGGCTCGCCGCGCGCGTGCGCGGGGAGACGGACGAGGACGAGCTGACGATGGCCGTCGCCAAGCTGCTCGGCTGGACGCGGCGGGGCGGCGCGATCCAGGAGCGCCTCGACGCCGCGCTGGCCCACGCCGAGGCGGCGGGCGCGATCGTGCGATCCGGTGGCCGCGTGCTGCCGGTCGACGCCGACTGAGCGACGCACGCGCGCGGCGACGCGGTTGCCGGATCACGGGATCCGTGGTCAGCTGGACCTACGATGGCTCCGCTTCCGCCCACGATCGCTGCGCTCCCGACCGCTCCCGCCGTCGTTCCGGGCAGCAGTTTCGAGAGCGGCATGGGCACGCTCGGTGGCGGCGGCACGGGCAGCAGCTTCGTCAACGGGCCTGCCACCGGCACGGCGACCGCGACGGCCCCGAGCCCCGGTGTCGCACCTGCGGCGCCCGGCGCGGCCGCCGATCCGACCACCGCCCTGATCAGCACGATCATGTCGATGCTCGCGCAGGTCATGTCGACGGCGGCCCAGCTCGGCGTGGCCCCGGGCACGACCGGTGGTGGCGCCGCAGCGGCGCCCGCGACCGGCGCAGGCCTCGTCGCCCCCGCCGCTCCCAACTCCTTCGCGACCGGCGTGGTCGGCGGTGGCGGCAACGGCGCGGCGATCAGCCTCACGAGCTTCACCGACGCCGGCCTGATCGGCGGCGGCGGGTTCGGTGCGATCTCCACCGGCACGACGGCCAGCTCGGGCGTCATCGGCGGCGGCGGTACGGCAGCGGCCCTCTCGGCGGCTCCGGCGGCTGCCGCGGCGCCCGCCGCGGCGACCTTCGACACGCGGCGCCTCACGGGCACGCCCGTTCCCGGCGGGCCGATCGACCTCGTGATGAAGGCCGCGTCGACGAACATGAAGGAAGCCACGACGGAGGGCGCGTGGATCGTGCTCACCGACTCGAGCGGTGCGCAGCTGCAGACCCACGCGCACGGCGTGTGGGCCACGGCCTCGCCGGAGCAGATCGCGGCCGGCGTGCAGTCGGGCAAGATCATGGTCCACCTGCACCCGGACGGCACCCTGCACCTGCACGACATGCCCTGACGCCCCGCGTCCGGCGGTCGTCGCGCGGCTCGCGTGCTAGCGTCGTGCCATGCCTGCTCCGACCGCACGCGTGCCGCAGATCGTCGTGATCGAGGACGAGGATGCGATCCGCGACGTGGTCGCCTACAACCTCGAGCGCGAGGGCTACCTCGTCGCCACGGCCAAGGACGGGCGGGCGGGCCTGCAGCTGGTGCGCGACACCTCGCCCGACCTCGTGCTGCTGGACCTGATGCTGCCGGAGCTGGACGGCGTCGACCTGTGCCGCGAGCTGCGCGCCGACCCCGCGACCACGGCCATTCCCGTGATCATGCTGACCGCACGGGGCGAGGAGGCGGACGTCGTGCTCGGGCTCGGCGTGGGTGCCGACGACTACGTGACCAAGCCCTTCTCCCCCCGTGAGCTCGTGGCCCGGGTGCAGGCGATGCTGCGCCGCAGCGCCGTGCTCGCCGGTGCGGCCGCCGGGGACGCGGCGATCGACGCCGAGCTCGCGACGGACCCCGAGCGGCGACGCGTCGAGGTCGGTGGCGTGGTCGTGGACCCGGATCGCCACGAGGTGCTCGTGGATGGCGCACCCGTGCGACTGACGCGCACCGAGCTGCGCCTCCTGCACGTGCTGCTGCGCCGGCCGGGCCGTGTCTACACGCGCGAGCAGCTGGTGGAGCGGGTGATGGGCGACAACGCCTGGATCACCGACCGCACCATCGACGTGCACGTCCGGGCGATCCGCCGCAAGCTCGGTGACCGGGCGGACGTGGTCGAGACGATCCGCGGCATCGGCTACCGCGGCGCGGCCGTGGATGGGGCGTAGGGCGTGGACACCGACGGGCCCCGACCGATCCGACTGCCGCTGCTGGGCCGCAACGCCGCCGTGGAGCGGCTCGTGCGCGAGCGCACCTGGATGCTCGAGCAGCGCGTGGTCGAGCTCGAGCGCGAGCGGCAGGACCTGGGCCGGATCCTGCGCGGGCTGTCGGAGGGCGTCGTCGCGGTCGACCGCGCCGGCATCGTGGTGCACGCCAACCCGGCGGCCATCGGGCTGCTCGGGCTCGACGGCGCGTCATGCCTGGGCAGCCACATGTTCGTGGCCATCCCGCACCCGGCGGCGTGCGAGCTGATCGAGGACGTGATGCGCGGCGAGGGTCGCGTCACCCGCGAGCTGGTGATCGAGCGGCCCGAGGGAGACAGCGTGCTCGTGGTGGCCGTGCGGTCGCTGCGCAAGGCGGGGCGCGACGACGGGGAGGCGGAGGGCGCCATCGCGGTGGTGCGCGACGTCACCGAGCTGCGCCGGCTCGAGCGGTCGCGGCAGGACTTCTTCGGCAACGTCAGCCACGAGCTCAAGACGCCGGTGACGGCGATCCGCGGGTCGATCGAGACGATCATCGACGACCCCGAGATGCTGCCGGAGGTGCGGGCGCGGTTCCTCGACGGCGCGCGTCGGCACGCGGTGCGGCTCGGCTCGCTCGTGACCGACCTGATCTCGCTGGCGCGGCTCGAGGGCGACCCGGGCGCGCTGCAGCTGGCGCCCGTGGAAGTCGAGGGCGTGACGTGCGAGGTGTTCGCGGAGGTGGCCGAGGACGCAGCCCGTCGCGAGGTGCGCCTCGAGCTGGAGATGCGCGTCGACGACGGCCGCGAGCTGGTGGTGGAGGCGGACGAGGAGGCCCTGCGGCAGGCGCTCGGCAACCTCGTCCACAACGCGATCGCGCACAGTGACCCCGGGTCGCGCGTGCTGGTGGAGCTGTGGCGCGACGGAGCCTTCCTCCTCATCGCGGTGACCGACGAGGGGACGGGCATCCCGGCCGAGGCCCTCGAGCGGGTGTTCGAGCGCTTCTACCGCGTCGATGCGGCGCGCTCACGCGCGCGCGGCGGCACGGGCATCGGCCTGTCCATCGTCAAGCACGTGGCCCAGGCCCACGGCGGATCGGTGACCGTGGCGAGCACGCCGGGCGCCGGCAGCACCTTCACGCTGCGCCTGCCGGGTTCGGCCGGCGTGGCCGGTGGGAACTCCTGAGCCCATGGCCGGCACCGACACCATCGAGCGCGAACGCACGACCGGGCCCGGGTCGGGCCTGGGCGGCGGCGCACGGGTGGTCGTGCTCAACGACGACCACAACACCTTCGAGGGCGTGGCCGCCGCACTGGCCCGCGTCGTGCCGGGGGTGGACTACGCCGGCGGGATGCGGCTGGCGGCGCGCATCCACGGCTCGGGCCGCGCCACGGTGTGGTCGGGCGAGCTGGAGGTCGCGGAGCTGTACTGGCAGCAGCTGCGCGACACGGGCCTGACCATGGCGCCGCTCGAACGCGGCTGACGGGCGTGGTCGACGTCCTGTTCCTGGCGATGGTGGTGGGCGCCGGGGTGCTCGGGTGGCAGCGCGGGTTCGCGCTGTCGGCGTTGGCGGCCCTCGCCTTCCTCGTCGCCGGGCTGCCCTTCGCGGCGCTCGCCGCAGCGGTGGGGCGCCCCGCGCCCGTGGTGGCGTACTTGCTCGGGGGGTTGCTGGGCCTCGTGCCGGTCGCGCTGCGGATCGGCGACCTCACCGACTGGATCGACGGGGTGCTCGACGACCACCGCATCCGCATGGCGGACCGAGCCGTCGGCGCGACCGCGAACGTTGCGATCGCGCTCTGCCTCGCGTGGTTCATCGGGGCGGTGGCCTCCATCGCGCCGGGCGACTCGGGTGGGCTCGAGGCGGTGCGCAGCTCGGCCGTGATCGGCTCGCTGGTCGATGCCGTGCCGCCGCAGGGCGGGCTGGGCGTGCTGGTGCTCCGGTCGGGGCTCGCGCCCGCGGTGAACGGCCCGATCGTGCTGGCGGAGGCACCGGACGACGCGTCCGCGGCGCTGCCCGCGGTCGTGGCGGCGAGCGGCCACGTGCTGCAGGTGCGCGGGACGGCGTGCCGCAACGTCGTGTCCGGGACGGGCTGGGTGGCCGGCCCGGGCATCGTGGTCACCAACGCGCACGTGGTGGCGGGGACGCCGAAGAGCTTCCTGTCGGGCGGCCCCCAGTTCGACGGGGCACCGGCCACGGTGACGGCCTTCGACCCCGTGAACGACATCGCCGTGCTGGTGCTCGACCCCGGCCCGGCCCGCCTGCCCGGCCCGCTGCCCATCGTCCCGCGCGTGCAGCACGGGGAGCGCGCCGCGGTGATCGGCTACCCGCACGGCGGTCGGCTGAAGGTCGTCCCGGCCCGCATCGACCGGGTCAGCGACTACGACGTGGAACCGCTCGGCGGCGGGACGCGGACGACCGCGCCGGTGCTGGCGTTCCGCGCTGACGTGGAGCCGGGCAACTCCGGCGGGCCGGTGGTGGCCGAGGACGGGTCGGTGCTGGGGCTCGTGGTGTCGAAGGGCCTGGGCCAGCGCACCGACGCGGCGTACGGCGTGCCCAGCACGCAGCTGCTGCAGGCGAT
>JAOPYS010000468.1 GCA_025964465.1 Thermoleophilia bacterium | reverse complement strand
TCCCTGCCGACCGAGACCATCGGCGGCACCACCTACGCCGTCGGGCCGTACAAGCACGCGAGCTAGCCCGAGGCGCTGCCGGACGGTGTCGCATCCACCGTCGGTCGGTACGGCGCCATGACGGCGTCGAATTCGCCCCGCTTCATGGTTCACTTGGGGAGCACATCGATACGACGCTGGAATCGGTCGGGTCGCTCCCCACGTGCGCGCCCGCATTCCGCTCACGCCGCGGGGCAGGACCGACGATAGACGTCGTGCATGCCCGCCGCGCCGTCCATCGCTCCTGCCCGTCCCCGGCTCGCGCCGGGGCTCGTCGCCCTGCTGGCTGCCTTCGTCGTCCTCGTCGTCCCGGCGAGCGCCCGCGCGGCGACCGTCGCCGTCTCCGGCACAGCGCTGCAGGACGAGGTCACCTCGGTGGCCTGGTCCCGCTGCAACGGCACGACCGCCAACGTCGCGATCCTCGTGGACGGTGCCTCGAAGGTGAACGCCACGTGCGACGCGACGACCGGCGCGTTCACCGCCAACGTCAACCTGACGTCCGCTGGCCAGCTCCTCACGGTGTTCACCGACACGAACTCGGCGGCCGCCCATGCCGCGACGTACGTACGGAACGCCAACACCACGAGCCCGATCACGGGGCTGCGGCTCGTCCAGCGACGCGTGTGGATCGCGTCGGTCGGCGGCGGAACGGTCACCGAGGGACATCTCTCCTCGGCCAGCAGTTCGCTCGACGGTGACATTCCCCTGTCCGTCGACCCGTCCTCGTCCGCGCTCTCGACCGACACCGGGGTGGGCATCGTCGTCGGAGCCGGCGCAACCCTGGCGACCTGCCGCTCCCTGACCACGACGAGCATGCACGTCACGTCCACCGCCACCTACACGAACGGTTGCTCGGACGTCCGGTTCACCGGGTCCGGCGAGGGCGGGTGCACCGGGGGGCCGGGCGTCGCACGGCCGCTGTGCGTCGACCCCGGCGGCAGCTGGTCGAACCAGTGGCAGATGACGCTGTTCGCCTTCGATCGCGACATCGAGGTCGAGACGGCGGCGACGTACGGCATGCTGGTCCTCGGTGGAACGCAGCAGGGCGCGAGGGCCAACCTCGGCACCGCGCTCGGGCAGACCCTCTCGGTCCAGAGCTGGATGAGCGTCGGCTCGTGGCAGACCCCCGAGGCCGTGACGGTCGACACCACCCGCTGGCACCCCAACATAGTCGTGGGCAGGAACCTGTTCGTCGGCGCGTTCTCGACGTTGCGCGGCGACTCGCCGGAGACGATCTCCGCGCCGGCCGGGATCAACGGCGGCGGCGAGGTGCTGCTGCCAGCGGCCGACGTCACGGTGGCCGCCGACCGTCCCTACGTCGAACTCGGGACCCGCTGGTGGGGCAACGAGGGCTCGTTCGTGCTCGGGTCGCTCACCGTCACCAACGCATACACCCGGACGCCGTGGGCGCCCGGCAACGGCGGCACTGGCATCACGCCTCCCTACAACTCGGCCGGCACGAACGCCGATGTCCCCGCCCGCGTCCGGATCACCGACAACGGCTTCATCACGGTCGGCAACCAGCCGACGAACGGTGGCGACTGGTTCATCCAGCGCGTCGACTGGGACGGCAACCTCGCGACCGGTTTCGCCGGCACCGGGCGGACGACGTGGAACTCCGGCGGCGCCAACGTCGACGTGGCCTACGACGCCATCGGGGGCTCCATCGCAAGCGGCAGCGTGGACTACGTGGTGGGGCAGCGCGGGACCAACTCCGGGGACTGGGCCATCCGCGCCTACGACGACGTGACGGGGGCTCCGGTCGCGTCCTTCGGCGCCGCTGGCCTCGTGACCTACAACTCGGCAGCCGGCACGAGCATCGATGCAGCCCGCGCGGTGCGCCTGATGGACGGGTACCTCTGGGTGGCCGGCACCGTGGGTTCGGCGTCGACGGGCCAGGACTGGCTGGTGCGGCAGTACGACCCGACCACCGGAGCGCTCCTCAACACGCTGCCGTGGGGGGTCGCCGGCAGCGACACGGTGAACTGGATGGTGGCCGACCAGGGGAGCCTCTACATCGGCGGCAGCACCGGCAGCGCCGGTGGTGACATCGCGGTCCGCAAGGTGACGGGAGCCTCCACGTCCACCCCCGCGTGGGACACGAGCTTCTCGGGCGGAGGGACCTACACGTGGGATTCGGGGACGAGCACCGTCGACACCTCGACCTCCGGCGTGATGTGTGACATGGACGGGCACCTGTGCATCGCCGGCAACAGCAGCACCAACGGCGGTGACATGGTCGTGCAGCGGCTGTCGAACGACGGGTACCTGCAGGCGGCGACGACCTACGATTCGGGTGCCGGCGCCGACAACGCGTGGGGCATCGAGGCGATCGGCCCCTCGATCACCGTGGTCGGGGACGTGCCGTCCAACGGTGGCGACGTCGCGCTCCTGCGGTTCGCCGCCATGGACCTGACGCCGGACACGACGTGGGGGACGGCCGGCCGGGTGACGTGGAACTCCGGCGGCACGCAGCTCGACTCGGCGCGCGACCTCTACCTCGAGAGCGACAACGAGGGCGGCGACGGCTCGATGATCATCGCCGTCCGCCAGGGCACCAACGGGGGTGACGTCACCGACATGCTCTTCGACTACGACGGCGCCCTCATGAACACCACCACGTCGGCCACGACGGTGCGCGTGAACCTCGGTCACGGCGCCGCGCCGCTCGTGGTGAGCGGCAAGCTCGTCGTCGGCCGCGCCGGCGACCCGGGCACCACCACCTTCGACGACCGCATCAGCCAGCGCGCGATGCGCATCGGCGGCGACATGACCGTGACGTCGACCGGCCGCGTCCGCGCGCCGAAGGACGTCCCGTGGACGCTCGCCGGC
>JAOPYS010000300.1 GCA_025964465.1 Thermoleophilia bacterium | reverse complement strand
AACTCGCCCGCCATCGTGCGCGCGGTCTCGGCGAGCACCTCGGGCATGAGCAGGTTGGCCGGCGCGTTGGCGAGGTCGCGCGCCCAGTTCTGGGCGAGTGCGACCTCGTGCGCACGTCGCGCGGCGTTGCCGATCGTGCCCTCGTCGCCGTGGAGGTGCAGCTCGAGGGGACCGTCGTAGCGCGCGACCGGATCGGCATCCTCGCGGTCCTTGGCCTCGGGGCGCGGGGTCGCCTCGCTGCGGTGCTTGTGGATGCGGAAGGCGCCGAGCTCGAAGCCGGTGACGATGGCATCGATGTCCTCGGGGGCGTCCGTCGCGATGATGGCGATCGTGCGGGCCTCGGCGGCGCGAGCGGCGCCGGCGACCTTCGACGCTGCCACGCGCAGCGCGTCGGCGCGTCCGTCCTCGTCGGGGCCGTGCCCCACGAGCGCGACCCGGCCGGGGCCGGTCGCTGCGCCGGTGACGATCACGATCGACGGGGCGTCGGCCTTGACCTGGCCGCGTGCGAGTTCCCTCGTCAGCGCGCCACCCAACAGCTCGTCGAGCCCCTCGGCGGACGGCGGCAGCTGCGCCGGATCGTCGACCAGCACGGCGAGGAGGTCGACGTCGGATTCGTGGGCAGGCCCGGAGGCGAAGGTGAGGTCCATGCCCGGATCCTAGAGCACCTCCGCAGGTGGGCCGGGTCGGCGGTGCGAGACGCGGCGCGGCGTCCCGTCGATAGGTCGACAGGGACGACGGCGCGTCGGGACACGCGCTGCGGGACGGAGCGTGTGATGCAGATCGGACGAAGTGCAGGCCTGGCAGTTGCTGGCCTCGTGACGGCGGGCGTGGCGACGACGGCGATCGTGCTGGCGACGCGGGGCCACGGGGCCTCCGATGCGGGCGGTCCGGACGGTCCCGGTACCGATCCCGCGCCGACGCCGACGCCATCCCCCACGCCGACGCCGACGCCGGCTCCGAGCCCAGCGCCCGCTCCGGCCCCGGCGCCGGCTCCGAAGCCCGTGCCCGCCCCGACGCCTGAGCCGGCCCCGGCCCCGACCCCCGAGCCTGCGCCAGCTCCGAAGCCTGCGCCCTCCCCGACCCCGAAGCCCGCGCCAGCTCCGACGCCGGCCCCGGCCCCGGCCCCGGCTCCGAAGCCTGCACCGAAGCCGGCCCCCACACCGGTCACGCCAGCGACCGCATCGAGCTACACGGTCCGCTCCGGCGACACGCTCTCGAGCATCGCCCGTCGCACGGGAACCACCGTCGCGGCGATCGCCGAACTCAACGGCATCACCGATCCCAACCGCATCCGCGTCGGCCAGGTCCTCCGCCTCCCCGGAGCAGGCGCGACCACGCCCCCGCCGGGCGGCGGTCACGTCCCGCCGCCGTCGACCGGGTCGCCCTCGCCCCGAGTTCCGCCCGGTCCGGCGATCAGCCACGTGCCGGGCGCCGGCAAGCGCGTGGCCATCACCTTCGACGACGGCCCGAACGGCGCAGCGACCGATGCGATCCTGGGCACCCTCGAGCGTCGCGGCGTGCACGCGACGTTCTTCGTGATCGGCCAGCAGGCCGCCAACAACGGCGCGCGGCTCGCGCGGATGCGCGACGCCGGCCACGTCATCGGCAACCACTCGTGGAACCACGCCGACCTCACCAAGCTCTCGGACGCCGCGGTTCGCACGCAGCTGTCGGACACGAGCGACGCGATCGAGCACGCCACAGGCTCGCGACCGACGATCTTCCGCCCGCCCTATGGGGCGCGCAACGCGCACCTCGACGCGATCGCCGCTTCGCAGGGCATGCGCGACGTGATCTGGGACGTCGACACGGTCGACTGGTCGCGGCCCGGCACCCGGGCGATCGTCGACTCCGCCGTGCACGACGCACACGACGGCTCGATCATCCTCATGCACGACGGCGGAGGGGACCGGAGTCAGACCGTCGCGGCCGTCGACCAGGTCATCACGGGGCTCAAGGCCCGCGGTTTCGAGCTCGTCACGGTGCCCCAGCTGGTTGAAGCCGGCTCGTGATCCACGGCGCCATGCGGGTCGGTGATCAATTTGCAATGTACGGCTCAAGGACTTGCAGATCGTGCCCGATACAGGTGGCAGGTCACCGATAAAGGCAAACCAGTCGCGAGGCTGGGACGCAAAGCCAAGGACCTCGGACGATCACCGAGGCAGCCTGGTTACCGAAGTGGTGAAAGCCCCCTCCAAGGAGCTGATCCATGAGGCGCGTTAGTGACTCACCAACAATGCGAACCGAAGGCGGCCTCGGCTGGCCTGTGGGGCGTGCTGTCGGGAACTGCGCCGGATAGTGAACACATATCCAGCTCGCGAGCCCGCATTCCGCGGTGATCGCGAGTAGCGCAGGCACCCCACAGCCCTCCCCCCACAGAGTGCCAGCGCGTTGCAACCGGCTGCCCAATCCGGTTCGACATATAGGGCGGGGACCTCGTGGGCGGGTCCCCGCCCACTAATTTCGAGGCCTCACGGAACGCCATGGCTGCGTCGTGGGACCTCCGGCATCCGGGGGGAAGGGCTTGAGCCCGTCCCCCCTCCTGCCCTCGGACACCACTCCTTGCCCTGGCGCCTCCTGCGACCGCCCCACCGGATGCCCGGAATTGACGACGGCGCGCCGCAGGTGGGGGAACGGTCCACCCGCGACGCGCCGATTCGTATGTGGTGTGGGTCTCCCGCGATTGGGGCGCGGGAGCGTCGGGTGCCCCTCTCAGTCGATTCGAGTGATGGAAACCTTGGCGACCTTGCGCGGGTCCCAGCCGTGCGTGGCCTCGGTGAGGCCGTCGTCGGAGACGCCGTTCACCCCGGCGTGGCGAGCCACGACGCCACCCTCGGCGAGCTGCCAGTTGGTCGCGGTCGCACCGGTCGCACCGAACTGCGACTTCACGCCGATCGCGGCCTGGCACGTGGGCGTGAGGTCCACGAAGTCCTCCGTGTTCTCCTCGGTGCCGGCGTCGTAGTCGCCGACCACCGGGAAGACGGTGCGGTTCTTGCCCTGCGGCAGGCGAGCGGCGTTGAAGCCGGCGAACCCGTCGTTGGTGCAGCCGAGCATCGAGATCCAGCTGATGCGGTCGGTCGACTTGGCCTTGATCGTGATGGTCACGGTCTTGGAGAACATCGCGGC
>JAOPYS010000272.1 GCA_025964465.1 Thermoleophilia bacterium | reverse complement strand
CGGCAGCGTGCCGCCCGAGGTCTCGGTCGAGGTCGGCGTCACGACGGCCTCGGCGGCCACCGGCGCGGTGTCGTTCGAGTCGGAGGGAGTGGCCTCGGCGCCCCTCGGCTCCAGGTTGGCGGCCTCGACGTCCGTGGGGTTGGCGTCGACCGCGGTGGGCGTGGCCGGAGCGGCGATCGGCGTCGTGGTCGGGGTCGGCGTCGTGATGCTCGGGGGCGTCGTGTTGCTGGCCGTCGGGCCGGCCGGCACGCAGTCACGCGTCACGGTGGCCGTGACGGTGGTCATGCCGGGCGCCGCGACGGAGATCGTCGCGGTGGTGTCCTCGGTGATCGGCACGAGCCGCGAGCCGGTCCCGCTGCCCGTGACCGTCACGGTGTCGAAGGCGACGCCGTCCCGGGTGATGGTGAACGTCGCGGTCTCACCGCCGGTGTTGACCAGGTTGACGAACGCGCCGCCGTTGATGCAGTCGACGGTTCCGACCGTCGCAGCAGGCGCGGGCGCCGTCAGGCAGTCGCGCGTCAGGGTGCGCGTGACGTCGGGCATGCCGGGGGCGGTCACCGTGATCGTCGCCGTGGCGTTCTCGGCGATCGGCACGGCCTGGGTCGCGGTCGCGCCGCCGGCCACGCTCACCGTGGCGACGTTCGTCCCGTCGCGCGTGACGGTGAAGGTTGCGGGGGTGCCGCCGGTGTTGGTCAGCGTGACGACCGCGCCGAAGTCGGCGCAGGAGACGTCGCCCACCGTGGCTGCCGGCGCGGCGGGGGCCGGCGGGGCGGGCACGCAGTCGAGCTTCAGCGTGCGGCTGACCAGGGTCGTGTTGCCGGAGGTGGCTGCGATCGTGACGGTGGCGTCCTCGGCGATCGGCACGAGGCTGCTCGCCGTCGCGCCGGGGGCAACCGTGACCGTGTCGGTGGTCGCGCCGTCGCGCGTGACGGTGACGGTCGCGGCGACGCCGCCGGTGTTGGTCAGCGACACGGTCGCGCCGCCGCTGGCGCAGACCACGTCACCGACCGTTGCGGCCGGGTTGGCCGGGGCGGGCGGTGGCGGCGCGCAGCCATCCGTGAGGGTGACCGACGTCGCGCGACTGCCGCCGGCGGAGCCGTTGCCGAACGCGCCGTATTCGACGGTCACCGGCACGACGGTGCCGGGGGCCCCGGCCACGAGGCGCGAGCCGGTGATCGAGTAGCCGTTGGCCTTGGTGAGCGGCCCGCTCGCGACGGTCGAGCCGTCGACGCTGAGCGTGGCGCCGGTGTTGGTGCGCTGCAGGTCCAGCGCGACGGGGTCGTTGGCATCCCCGGCCCACGACGTCGCTGTGGCGGTGACCGTGCCGGCGCAGTCCACGGTCGCGGTGACGTCGACGTGGTGGGCGAACGCGCTGGCGGCGGGTCCGACGGCAGCCGTGAAGAACACGGACAGGAAGAGGGTGAGGCGGCGCAGTGACATGGTGGTCCTCGGGGGAGCGGGGAGGGCGAGGGGGATGGTGCGGCGGTCGGTGGCGACGGCGAGGGGGAGCAGTCGCTTGCAGATCATCCCGTTCGCCCGGGCCCTTGCACGTCGGAATTTCCGCTCGTGTCGTCGAATCGGGAGGGTGCGGCAGGAATGCGCAGATCGCCCGCCCCTCCCGCAGGGTGGTTGGCCGCCTGTGCCCAGCCGCGGCTGGGTGTTCCATCCGTGACGTCCCGCCGGACCACGCCGCTCCCAGCCCTTGTCGCCCCGCCAGCTCGTCGCACAGTGGAGCCAACGAACCACATGGCGGAGGGGGTCCACGGATGGGCAGCACGAAGATCGACGGACGAATGGTCAGCGGCGCACCGATCGCCACACCGACGCCGCCGGCACCGACGCCCGCACCCGTCCCCGTCAGTCCGGCTGCGGTCAACCGCACGAGCGTCGCCGACGCGTCGAAGGCGCTCGAGGCGCTGCAGCGCCGGCTGGCCGAGCAGCTCGCGGGCCGGGGCAAGGGCACGCTGCCCGTGACGCCGGGCGGCCCCGGCGACGTGCCCGGCACGTCCACCCGGCCACGCAAGCCCGTTCCCGCTCCCGCCAAGGTGGAGCCGACGCCCGCCGAGCAGGGCGCGAACCTCGACGGCGGCCTCGCGCTCATCCGCCGCTCGGCAACGGGCCGGGCACTGCTGGCCGCGACGACGGGGAAGGGCGTGGAGATCGTCATCTCCACCGATGCGGGCCTCGCGCACTTCGACAAGAACCGCGGCCCCCACGGATCCATCGTCATCAACCCCGCGGCCCTCACCGACCCGACCCGAGTCGCGGGGTTCCTCGCGCACGAGCTCGGCCACGCCTACGTGCACTCGTCCGGCGCCCTGGACCGGCTCCACGCGCTGCCCGACAACATGCACACGCTCGCCAACGAGGTGGTCGCGGAGACGATCTCCACCGCGGTCGCGCAGGAGGGCGGCTACCTGCGCGGCGCGTCCGCGGTGTCGCGCGGCGACGGCACGTACCGCGCCCCGGCCGAGGGCTTCGACGAGATCCTCAAGAGCGACTTCTACGTCGACTACTACCACCTCGACCTGTCCACCTTCACGGCGAAGGAGCGGCAGCAGGTCTACGACGCGGTCACCGACGAGTCGATCGGGCTCATCACGTCGCTCGGTGGCACCCCACCGAAGTCGGTCACGGCCGGCGCGCGGCTCGAGCACACGGGCCGCGGCGACGGCCACTGGGTCTGGGCCGGTCGTCCGCAGGTCGCTCGGGCCCACGCGTCGTAGCGAGCGTCAGTCCTGCGCCGAGCGGGCCGGGCGGCGCGCGCTGCGACGGCGCCCCCCGTGGTGGAGGACGGCCCCGACCAACGCCAGGGCCAGACCGCCCAGGCCCAACGACCTCGTGCTCCGCGCGCCGGTGAAGGGAAGCTCACCGGGCGTCCGTGCGGACGTGCGCGTCGTCGGTGCCTGGCCCGCGGTTGCCGCGGTCACCGGGACCTGCTCGCCGACGGGCTCCGCTCCACAGTTCCGCGTGACGTTCGAGCTGACGTAGCCGGCCCCGGAGATCTGCACCGTGACCAGCGAGGTGCGTCCCTCCGCGATCGGAACCAGCTGCTGCCTGCCATCGCCGGGATCCCGCAGCGTCACGGTGTTCACCGTCGCCCCGTCACGCTGGATCGTGAACGTCGTCGGGGCATCCCCCGTGGTGGCGAGGCTCGCGACCGTCCCACCGCGCGCGCAGTCCACGCTGCCGATGGTCGCACTCGGTGCCGCCCCCGCCGCGGTGGGCGAGAGCAGTGATGCGAGGAGCATCGAGGTGACGAGCAAGGTGCGGCGCATGGAGTGCTCCTGTGCGGTCGCGCGGGGGAGGGGCGAGCGGCGCCGGGGAGTGCCGCTTCCGACCAGTTGACACCACCCCTGCGATTCGCGCAATCCCCGATCGGGCGCTGTGCCACGTGCAGGCGCGTAGGATCCTCCCGGGAACATCGGGCAACGGGAGGAGCGGTCATGGCCGAGGCGACGGAGACGCGCGGAGACGCGATCGAGAACCTGATGCGCGAGGACCGCACGTTCGCGCCCCCGGCGGCGTTCGTGGAGCGCGCCAACTTCCCCGACGAGGCGGTGTACGC
>JAOPYS010000158.1 GCA_025964465.1 Thermoleophilia bacterium | reverse complement strand
CCGCTCGGGCTTGGCCCGCACCAGCCCGCTGCCGACCGCGTCCATGATGACGCTCACCGGCATGCCGGCATCGCCCTGGCGACCGAGCGCGGCGAGCACGTCGTGGGAGATGGGCCCGCCCACCTCGCCCGGGTGCATCGCGTAGTCGGTGACGTTGACGTGCCGCTGCGCCGCGTCGATGTCCTCGATCACGCGGTCGCGGAACGTCGCCGTCCCGTCGAGCAGCTCGAAGCGGTTGCCGGCGGTGGGCAGCATCGAGCCGGCCGCGGCATCGCCGATCCGGATGATGCGGTCGAGCTCGTGGACGTGGGCAGCCGTGATCGGCCCCGCGCGAAGGCGCGCGGCGTTCCTCGCGAATGTGTCGACGGACCCCCCCATCCCCCGTCCTTCGTCGGACGGGGGCGGCGCGTTGCAGCTCAGGCCGGCGTTCGAACCGTCAGCACGAGCTTGCCCCGGGTGTGGCCCTCCTCGATCCGCTCGTGCGCACGACCGACCTCCTCCAGCGGGAACCGCTCCGCGATCTCCACGCGCAGTGCCCCGGAGTCGATGAGCGCGGCGAGGTGGTCCAGGTCGGTGGCCGACGGCCGCACGAACACATAGCGACCGGTGATGTCGTGACGGTCGCCCGCCGGGTGCTGGTCGGCCAGCGACGCGATCCGTCCCTCCGAGCGGACGAGCGAACGCAGCACCTCGAGGCTGTCGCCGCCGAGCAGGTCGAACGCCGCCTCGACACCGTCGGGCGCAACCTCGCGCACCGCGTCGGCGAGGTCGTCACGGTGGTAGTCGAACACCTCCGAGGCGCCGAGCGACCGCACGAAGTCGTGGTTGCCGGGCGAGGCCAGGCCGATCACGCGGGCCCCACGCGCTGCGGCGAGCTGCACCGCGAGGTGGCCGACGCCGCCTGCGGCCGCGCCGATCAGCAGGGTCTCCCCCTCCTCGAGCCCGAGCGCGTCCTCCAGGGCCTGCCAGGCGGTCAGGCCGGCGAGCGGAATGGCCCCGGCGTCGGTGATGTCGATCGTCGTCGGCGCGTGCGCGACGTGCTCGGCCGGCACGGTCACGAGCTCGGCGTAGCTGCCGGCCGACACCTCGGTCTTGCGGCAGTAGGCCCAGACCGGCATGCCGGCCTCGAACCCGGCGACGGCCGGACCGACGGCATCGATCTCGCCGGCGACGTCCCAACCGAGCACGACGGGGAAGTGGTGTGGGAAGAGGCCGTCGAGCTTGCCCTCCCGCAGCTTGGTGTCGACGGGGTTGACCCCGGCGCTGCGCACGCGGATGCGGATCGAGTCGGGGCCGAGCTTGGGGTCGTCGATGTCGCGCGCCTCCAGCTGGTCGGTCCCGCCGAACGTGTCGATCACCATTGCGCGCATGCAGTCGCTTCCTCTGTCGTGGTTGGGCAGTGCGGGTCTCCTCCCCGCCCCCGCCGCGCTGCAACGTGTGTCATCGAGACGGCCGTCGCGCTGGCCCGTCCGGGCCGAACCCGCTGCGGGGGCGCATGGATCCGGGGCGGGGCCGTAGGGTGCGCCGCGACCGTTCCGACACCGAAGGACCCTGCCTTGAACACCTCCGTCACCATCCCCGTCACCCGCATCGTCAATGCCGCGACCCGCTTCGGCCACGCCGCCATCGACGCCGGCAGCATCGGGTTCGCCGCGGCGGCCGGGGCCGTGTCCGCGCACAGCGACGTGCTGCAGAACGGGTTCCTCAATCGGATCACGCACGGCCGGGCCGGCGAGCTGCAGGCACCACTCCAGGGAGCGATCGACGGCGCGCTCGCCGCGCTGCCCACCGCGGTCGAGACGGCCCACGAGGGCGTCCGCGTGGCGGGTGTGGCCGGCAAGCAGTTCGGCTGGGCCGCCAACAACGTCATCCGCGCGACCGATGCGACGACGATCGCCGAGGCGCAGGCCAAGCTCGAGCTGGCGACGCGCCAGTACGACCGTGGCATGGACCGCGTGCAGGACCTGCGCGACCTGTTCGGTGCGGCACCGACCGCCGACGCGGCCGCGGGCGCGGCGCTGCTCACCGCCTGAGCACGGTCCAACGAGGCCGATCTGCCGCAGATCAGGGGTGAAACCGCCCGGTTTGTGACGGTTCGGGCGACGCGGACAGCGGTTGGGGTGTGGAGTCGGGCAGGAGCCCTGCGTCAGGCAGGACGCCAAATGGAGGTCACCATGCAGCTCGCACGAACCGTCACCGCGTCGCCCGTCGCGCCGCCCGCACCGACGCCGGTGCCGCAGGCCCCGGTGCCCGCACCCGACCCGGCGCCCGCGCCGAGTGATCCGCCGGCGCCCGCGCCGGATCCGGCTCCGGCTCCGACCGACCCCGCGCCAGCTCCGGCCCCGGATCCCGCGCCAGCCCCGTCGCCCGCGCCCGATCCGGCACCGACCCCCGATCCGGCTCCCGCCCCCGGACCTGACCCGGCACCTGCCCCCGGTCCCGATCCCGCGCCGGGTCCCGATCCAGCTCCCGGCCCCGATCCCGCGCCCGGCCCCGACCCGGCGCCGGCTCCCGCCAATCCCTTCGCGACTGCTGCGGAGCACGTGGCCACCGCCGTGTCGCTCCTCACCCCCGGGTCCGACTACGAGGCGGCGGTCCCGGAGTTCGGCGCCACCGTTCAGGACCTCGCGACGGGCTTCGCCGCACTTCAGGCCACGTCCGCGCCGATCGAGCTGCAGCAGCTGGTCTGGGCGAGCCTGACCACCGCACAGGCGGCCGCCTACGGCGTGCAGACCCAGGCCGCGTTGCAGCACGTCGTCGATCCCGCAGGCGCGAGCCTGCACACGTCCTTCGCGCCGGCGGCCCTCGC
>JAOPYS010000196.1 GCA_025964465.1 Thermoleophilia bacterium | reverse complement strand
GTACGCTGCTGCCAACGTCGTCGTCGCCGCGCTCGCCGCGGTGGCCCGCCGCTGACGCCATGCTGGACCGCATCACTCCCAACACCATCACCTTCACGCGGATCGCGCTGATCCCCGTGTTCGTGCCCCTGCTGCTCGTGCGCGAGGACTACCACCACGGCTCGGCGATCGCCTTCGCCCTGTTCGCGCTGCTGAGCCTCACCGACGGGGTCGACGGGTACGTCGCCCGCTCGCGCAACCAGGTGACGCGCCTGGGCATCTTCCTCGACCCCCTGGCCGACAAGCTGCTCGTCACGGCGGCGCTGGTCGGGCTCGTCGAGCTTGGTGAGATCAAGGCGTGGGTCGTGGTGCTTATCCTGAGCCGTGAGTTCGCGGTCACCGGCCTGCGCCTCATCGCATCGTCCGAGGGCGTGGTCATCGCCGCGCACTGGCTCGGCAAGCTCAAGACCGTGATGCAGATCGCACTGGTGCTCGCGCTCATCCAGCCGGACGCGCCCGAGTGGCTCGGCACCGTGCTCACGGCACTCACCGTGCTGCTCACGATCGGATCGGGAGCCGAGTACTTCTGGAAGGCGCGGCACCTGCTCCGCGAGCAGCCGCGCGTGGCCCGCGCCGAGGGCGAACCGCACGAGCCGATCGGCGCTCCGCTCACGCCGATCGATGCGCCACGTAATTGAATTCTGATTGACTGCGCGCGTTGGCCGCGGTGAGTCCGGGTATTGATTCCACCGATGGCGTCGTTTGAATGAAAATCGGAAGGAACGCGCATGTGCGCTGCGAAGGCCCAAGCCAGCTCCAAGACCACCAAGTCGTCGGCGCCCGCCGGCGGTGACCGCATCGGGCGCGGCACGCGCTGGACGGAGGAGCAGGTCAGCCTGCTCATGGAGGCCGTCAAGGGCAGCACCACCGCGAAGGAAGCGTTCGAGACGGTCGCGAAGCAGCTCGGCAAGAGCACGGGCACCGTCCAGCAGAAGTACTACAACCTCCAGAAGAAGGCCGGCGGCGGCACGGGTCGCCGCGGTCGGCGCTCCGCCTCCGGTGCGCGCTCGGCCTCTGCGGCTGCGCCCGCGCCCTCGAGCCGCGGTCGCGCGACGGGCGGCCTGCCCGGCGCCACCGACCTGCGGACGATCACCGTCGACGAGCTGGTCTCGCTCGCCACGCGCGTGAAGGCCGAGGTCGATCGCCGCAAGTCCGAGCTCGACGCTGCCGCCAAGCTGCTCTCCAGCTGACGGCTCGCGACAGGGTGTGTCAGTCGGTCGGGGCCTGCGTTCGCGCGGGCCCCGACTCCGTCTCCAGCTGCACTTCCGGGAGCCACTCGAGCCATCGCGGCAGGTACCAGTTGTGCTCGCCGAGCAGCGCCATCGCGGCGGGCAGCAGCACGCCACGCACGAGCGTCGCGTCGATCAGCAGGGCCACCCCGACCCCGAAGCCCATCTGCTGGAACATGACCAGGTCGCCGACCGCGAACCCGATGAACACGGCCACGATGATGAGGGCCGCGCCAGTGATGAGCCGGCCGGTGGACCCGACGCCCCACTCGACCGCGGCGCGCGTGTCGCCGTCGCGCGACCAGTGCTCGCGGATCCGCGTGAGCAGGAACATGTGGTAGTCCATCGAGAGGCCGAACAGCACGGAGAACAGGAACAGCGGCACCCACGCCTCGGTGACGTCGACCTGCCGCAGCCCGAGCAGGTCCGCCCCGACGCCGTGCTGGAACACGAGCACCAGCAGCCCGTAGGTCGCGCCCACCGACAGCAGGTTGAGCACGATGGCGACGATCGGCGCGGTGAGCGAGCGGAACACGACGAGCAGCACGAGGAAGCTCAGGCCGAGCACGAAGGCCAGCACGATGGGCAGCCAGTCGCGCATCACGTCGAAGTAGTCGATGTTGAGCGCCGTGTCACCCGTGACCTGCACCTTCGCCGAGCCGGGCAAGCCGCGGAACGCCTTCGGCAGGATGTGCGCACGCAGGTCGCGCACCGCGGCCACCGCGGACGGCGCGAGGCTGTCGGCCCCCACGGGCACGGCCACCATCACGACCTGCCCGTCGTCGGAGCGCGTGACCTCGGGAGCGCCGAACCGGTCGTCGCCGCGCAGTCGCGTGCGCAGCGAGTCGATACCGCGGTCGACGGCGCGCCGGTCCAGGTGCGGGTCGGAGACCACGATGCGCGCCGGGTTGTAGGCGGCCTCGGGGAAGTGCTCCTGCAGGGCGTCGAAGCCCCTGCGTGAGGCGAGGTCCTCGGGGAAGGTGCCCACGCCCGCGGACCCCGTGCGGATGCCCAGGAGCGGGATGGTGGCGAGCAGCAGCAGGACGACGACCGAGCCGCCCCACACCACCGGTCGTCGCATGACGCGGCGCACGAGGCGGAACCAGCGCCCGTCGCCCGCGACCTCCGCGGTTGCGCCGCGGCGCCGCCGACCGACGAGCGGCACGGGCAGCGCGTCGACCCGGTCGCCGAGCAGGCGCAGCAGGGCCGGCAGCAGGGTCAGCGCGGCCGCGACCGCCACGATGCCCACGAGGATGGCGCCGGCCGCGAGGCTGCGCATGATCGTGGTCGGTACGAGCAGCATGCCGCACAGGGCGACGACGAACGTGATGCCGCTGAACAGCACCGCGCGGCTGGCGGTCGCCCCCGTGGTGCGGATCGCCGCGTCGCGCGACGAGCCCGCCGTGCGCTCCTCGCGGTACCGCGAGAGGACGAACAGGGAGTAGTCGATGCCCAGCGCGAGGCCCATGCCCGAGACCATGTTGACGAGGAAGACGCTGAGGCTCACCTGTGTGCCGACGAGCGCGGCGAGTGCCAGCGCGCACACGATCGAGACGACCGCGATGAGCAGCGGCAGGCCCGCGCCGACCACGGTGCCGAACACGAGCAGCAGCACGACGAGGGCGACGGGCAGGCCGACGTAGAGCTCGCCCTGCTGCAGGTCGCGTGCGGAGAGTTCCTGAAAGTCGTGGTCGACGGTGCGCGCACCCGTCACCGCGACGGCGAAGTCGGGGTCGTGGTCCGCGTCGTCGACGGCGTCGACCAGTCGGTCGACCGCGTCGTCCTCGTCCTCGGCCGTGACGTCGAGCGGGATCAGCACGGCGTGCCCGTCCCGCGAGGTCGGCGGTGCAGCAGCACCCGCCCCCGCACCCGCACGCTCGTCCGCGCCAGCGCCCGCGTCGGGCGTGGCGATGGTCACCCCGATGTCCGAACCCTGGCGCACGAGGTCGGCGAGGAAGGCGTCGAACGCGGGTGAGCCGACGCGGTGGCGCTTCGACGAGACCACGACCACCTCGTGCGAGCGCTCGCGGTCGCCGAAGTGCTCGTCGAGCTGCGTGAGTGCCTGCTGCGACTCCGGATCGTTGGTCGTCTCCTCCGCGGTGTCGAGCGAGTCGCCGAGCATGGTCACCACGATCGCCGCGGCCACGACGACGAGCACCAGCCACGCGAGCACCACGCGCCACGGGTGCTCGATCGCGGTGCGGACGAGGAAGGAGGGCCGTGTCGACGATTCGTTCATGCGCGCGACCATACCGCCCGACCGTCCACCGACCCCACCCGGCCACTGGCGGTGGCCGGGGCGGCCGCACCGGCGAGAGCGACCGCTCGGGGAGCCTCGGCGCGGCGAGGATCGGGCATGCCCTCGGCTCCCCTCTTCTACCAGCCCCTCGTCCAGGCTCGGGTCCTGATGACCCCGATCCACTTCGAGTCGCAGTCCGCGCCCCCCGTCGACACCGACGTCTTCATGGCCCAGAAGGCCGGCGCGGAGATGACCGACAAGGCGAGCAAGGACGAGAAGTTCGGCCCGAAGATGCAGGGCATCCTGCGCGGGTTCGAGAACGCGCAGGCCGGCCTGCCCGGATCCAAGACGCTCGACCTGATCCAGTTCTCCTACGACGAGCCCGGCTACATCGCCAACCGCGTCGCCACGACGCTGCGCCTGCACCCCGAGCTGTTCGACACCGCCAGCCCCGACCAGGCGGCCGAGGTGGGCGCCAAGCTCGTGCAGGAAGCCACGAAGGAGCTGGCCGAGAACCCGGGCATGAAGGCGGTCGGCGACACGCTCGAGGTGGCGCCCGACGCCACGTACCTGCTGCGCCAGCACTGGGAGGGCAACGAGCTGGGCGTCGACGACGCCGCCTACCTCGGCGTCACCGCCGCGCGCGAGCTGCAGCGCGCCGTCACGCCCCTGCCGCCCGACGCGACGAGCCCGCTCGACTGGATCGAGCAGGGCACGGTGTGGAAGCTCGGCATGTGGCCGGGCGCCGCGTCCAAGACCGCTGCGGCGCTCGGCATCAAGCTGGACGCGAAGGCGGTGGAGGACACAGTCGCCGGATGGCGCGACAACATGCAGGCGGTCGAGCCCAAGGCCGTCGGGCCGGTCAAGGCCGTCTCTGCGCTGCTCGGCGCCGCCGGCATGGGCGGCACCGAGGAGGATGCCCTCGCATCGACCTACGCGGTGCTGCAGGGCACGCCGCTGGAGGGCGTCCCCGCCGGCATCGCCCAGGCGATCGTCACCTCGCGCGGCATCGCTCCCGACAAGAAGGAGTACCTGGCCAACCGCATCGTCGAGACCGGTGGTTCGGAGGGCAACGTCGCGGGCCTGCTCGCGGAGATCGACAAGCTCACGCCGCCCAAGCCGCCCGGCCCGGTCGATCCGCCCGGCCCCGGCCCCGGTGGCCCCGTCGATCCGCCCAAGACTGACCCCGACCCGGGCGGCCCCGTCGATCCCCCCAAGCCCGAGCCCGACCCGGGCGGCCCCGTCGACCCACCTGGCCCGACGCCCGACCCGGCCCCGGCCCCCACGCCCGCGCCCGATCCCGCGCCG